>JAJZQA010000128.1 GCA_021810985.1 Deltaproteobacteria bacterium | reverse complement strand
TTTTTGTCCTGCTTCGTATTTGTTCAACACCGCCAGACAGGTTCCCATAGGGAAATGATGGTGAAGATAATCGGCGTCGTGACTGGAGAGCAGGATGATCCTGTTTTTGTTGATGCCCTTCTCCGAAGCATACTTCAGAAGTTTGGAGCCATCGAGTTGAGGCATCTCAAGATCAATGATCATAAGATCAAGATCATGCTTCATCGATTTCAGTCCCAGCAGAGGATTTTTGCAGGTCTGTACGTCCAGACGAGGATAGTAATGCTCAATGTAGGAACTGAGGAGTGAAAGAAAGGATTCGTCGTCGTCAATTATCAGTATCTTGCCCATAGTCTCCTCATACTGCCGGGCGCATCAAACTTGGTGCAACTCAAGGGACAATGATGGAGCAAAAAAGTAACCATGTCTATCTTTTTTTGGCGCATTTTTTTCGGTGACAGGCAATTGATCTGAGATGGTTGGCTTAGAGCTTGTCCGTAAATAACCTTTCCAGGCCCGCATCCCGCCTTCCTGCCCTCTTTGACCGGTCCGCAATCACAAAATCCTCGACGTAGCCTTGCTACGCCTGCGGTTTCGCTTAATCAGACCAGCCAAAACCTGCATAAATCCGGACGCGTCCGCTCGTACTTGTATTCGCGGACAAGCTCTTAGCCTACCCTTTGATTCCTTTGGTTGTCGTATAGACAAAGCTTCTCACAATCGGGTTGCTGCTGGCCTTGATTTCGGCAGGAGTCCCTGTTTCAATGATTCGCCCATCGTAGATCATGCCGATGCGATCCGAAACATACAGTGCGAAATTCAGGTCATGGGTGACGATGACAGTGGTATTGCGTGTTGTTTCTTTCACCTTGATAATGGTGTTCGCCAGATCATCGGAACTGATCGGATCGAGTTCCGCGGTCGGTTCGTCGTAAAGAATCAAATCAGGATTCATGGCCAGGGAACGGGCAATTGCCACCCTCTTTTTCATACCTCCGGAAAGTTCGGATGTTTTGAGACTCTCCGTGCCCTGCAGTCCAACCATGGCAAGTTTTTCCCGGATGATTTCACGAATCCGGGCCTCCTTGCAGACCCGTTTCTCTCTGAGCCAGAGCCCTACGTTTTCCCCCACGCTTAACGAGTTGAAAAGAGCCGACGACTGGAACACCATGCTGAAGCGATAATCTCGTTCAGAGTTTTTTGCATCTTCGCCAAAAACCGGCGACTCATCGATAAATATCTCGCCGCTATCCGGTTCGTCAAGTTTAACGATCAGCTTGAGCAAGACGCTCTTTCCGCTTCCGGAGGGACCGATAATGGAAAAGGTTTCTCCTGCGTGGATATCCAGATCAACATCTTTCAGGACATGATTCGAACCGAATGACTTGTTGAGCTTTTCAATGCGTATTCCTACCGCCCTGGTATCGCGCAGATTGATACACGAGTCATGACTTTCATTCGGGAAAACATTTCCGACCAGTCCATGGGCAATTTTATGAAAAACGCCCTCGCTTTTCTTTGCGCCTTCTTTAATTGTTTTCAAAAACATCACGGTTTTATTCTCCACCTGGACAAGTTTCTTTTGCCAATTTTTGCATTATAACTCTTTGTGCGCGGTTACGTGCCGGTACAGAGCTAGTTTTTACGTTTATTCATGCCGCTAAGAGCAATAAAGAAAAAAATCACTCCCATGACAAGTCCGATAAAGATCCAATCGGCAACACTGAAACCAAACATCTCGCATCCTCCCACACCACGCCGCTCCTACATCGAGTCTGAACCGGTAAGATTAATTATTTTGGTGATTTGGCAAGCTTCATCGAGATACTTCACGTTTTATCCGGGAAGGTATCGATTCCCGCTTTACGCCCAATTTGCAGGTAAATCCTGATGTCGTCCCAGGGCTTTTCGAGAATGCCATCATGGATTGCCCAGCTTCTTCCATGGACGGTTTTTTCAGCTCCCGGACAACGAAAAGGAGTTGAACCGTCGAGCCGGCGATGGTAGACGTTCCCCTTGCGGAACCCCTCATTGATTTCAAGCATCAACCGTTTGCCGGTAAGGTAATCAAATCCATATTTCTCGTAGCGGATCGCGTTATCGTAGGTCAGCGGCTCGGCAACGATAAATTCCATGCCCAGAGAATCAATAAAAGATTCGAACAGGGGCAGAAAATCAGGAAACATCCGCAGACCGCGATGCGTCTGGTTAGGGAAGAGCCCGGCTCTCATGGCCCGGATCTCCTCAGGAATGTTCCGCCCGTAGCTGGTAAAGCAATTGTTCCTGTCATGTTCATCGACATCGACGTTGAATCGGGGCGTAAACGGATCGTTAATTATACAGAATGCCAGCTCCATCTGATGATGCTGAGTATCTGCTATCTCCAGGTAAAACACCGCATCCCGATTGAATGGAGCAAGCCGCACTTCGATACGGCACAGACCAAGCCCCTCTGGCGCAGTGAAAAAAACATTTCTTGCTCCATCGCCGCCCTGGAATGTTTCGGGAGATATTTTAAACATACTGAACAGCCGGCCAGGAATAATCCTGCCGTATATATGCTCTTTTTCCCACCCCTGCAGTGCATTGATGTCTTTCAGGGTAAAGAGCGGCTTACCCTGCGAATCGGTTAATTGTTTGTTTCCAGGCAGCCTAGCCATGGGCACCAATGATGATGGGGAAAACTTTTTTCTTGATTGCGGCAATGCTTTTCTCGACAGCGTCGAGTGCCCGGTTTCGATCATCGTCCTCGGCCCAGTGCATGGCATCTAGGAGCATCCGATTGGGGTAGCCGAGGGAAGAAATCAGTTTGATAAAGCGAGCGGGAAGATGCGCTGGCAGCTCGATATCGTTCATGATTGCCCAGGCAAGGGTCCAGGCCCGTGCCACGTTGAGATTTTCATACCCACCCCCACCGACAGCTACCCAGGGGATTTTCAGCGCCTTGAGTTTCTTCAGTACATACCCATAGCTGTGAGTGGTAATCTCCAGGCGTGTCAATGGGTCGGTTCGAAACGTGTCCGCACCGAGTTGCGTTACCATGACGTCCGGATCAAACGCTGCAATGAGTGGGAAGGCAACCTCGTCAAAAGCCTTCATGAACAAGGCATCGTCAGTATGCTCTTTTAAAGGAACATTTACCGAAAAGCCCTTCCCAATCCCGGAACCAATTTCTTTTTCAGAGCCGGTTCCGGGGAAAAAGCTCTCGCCACTTTCGTGAATCGAAATGGTCAGGACCTGATCCGTATCGTAAAAGGCTTCCTGAACACCGTCGCCATGATGTGCGTCGATATCAAGATAGACAATTCGTTTACCTTTTCGCAAAAGCGAATTAATGGCAAGGACACTATCGTTAAGATAGGAGAATCCCGAAGCCTTGCTCCGATGCGCATGGTGCCAGCCGCCTGCAAGGTTGAAGGCAATGTCGAAACCTCCCTCGGTTACGAGCCGCGCTGCCTCAATGGTGCCCCCCGCCCCAAGACAAGCCCAGTGGTAAAGACCGGGAAAAACCGGGTTCTCTATATCGCCAAGTCCGTAGCGAAAATCCGCCCTCGGCTCCTCGGATAGGCTGAATTCCTTGAGTTTCGACAGGTAACTGTGCGTGTGGAAAGTCAGCAGCTCACTTTCAGCCGCCGGTATGCAGTCAAAAATATGGGCTCCCGGCAAGGATGTCAACTCGAAGGACTCCATAAGCTCATAGGCTAGCCGAAACCGCTGAACTTTGAAAGGATGCTCCTTGCCGTAGCTGAAATTGCTGAAATCCGGAGAGTAGATAAGAGCTGTACGCGACTCCACGCTGGATTTTGCCTCCATTTTTCTTCCCCAATATGTACTACGACCGGCTTAAAGCGTCAACTGCATTCTATTGAAGCTAGGATGGATTAAAAATTGTGCACTTTCGCCATCTTTTTAGGCACCCTTGCGGAAACAAGTCAAACTCATGAGGTGTATTTTAAATATTATCAAGAGGTTGCCGGGTTGGCAAACAGCTTGCTTAGTAGATGGGATCAATCCAAATGGCGGGAAGTAAAAGTACTAATACCAATGGAGGTATATTTATGGACGCTCTGTCAATGGCGACAGGTCTCAAGAACAGTAGCGATGTACTGTTTCTCATGCTCGGCGCAGTCATGGTTTTTGCCATGCATGCGGGTTTTGCTTTTCTGGAAGTTGGAACCGTACGGAAAAAAAGTCAGGTAAATGCCTTTGTCAAAATTATCTCGGACTGGTCCATCTCCACCGTTCTTTATTTCCTCGTTGGCTTCCCTTTGGCGTATGGCATATCATTTCTGCACCCGGCCGCTGACCTGATGGCAAACGCCCAAGGCTACGACCTGGTACATTATTTCTTTCTGCTCTGTTTTGCAGCGTGTATTCCCGCGATAATTTCAGGTGGTATCGCGGAGCGCGCCAAGTTCTGGCCTCAGTTGTTCGCCGGCGCTATTTTTGTCGCCCTTGCCTACCCTTTTTTCGAGTCGTTAATCTGGGGGCAAAATAAATCACTCCTCCAGGATGTTATAAAAAGTATCGGTGGCGCGGAATTCCATGATTACGCCGGCTCCGTTGTCGTTCATTCTATCGGCGGATGGATTGCCCTGCCGGCAGTTATAATTCTCGGCGCCCGAGCCGGCCGTTACTCAAAAGGCGGATCGCATCCGATTCCGATCAGCAACATCCCGTTCCTTGCTCTCGGATCCTGGATTCTGGCGATTGGCTGGTTTGGTTTCAATGTCATGAGCGCCGGTAACTTGCAGGGCATCTCCGGACTTGTCGCCGTCAACTCCCTAATGGCGATGGTCGGTGGTGTGCTGTTTGCTTTGGTTGCCGGCAAGAACGATCCCGGTTTCATTCACAACGGCGCCCTTGCCGGACTAATTGCTGTCTGTGCCGGTAGTGACATCATGCACCCATTGGCGGCGTTTCTGACGGGCGGAATCGCGGCGGTGATTTTCGTGTACGGGTTTAAAATAGAGCAGGAAAAGTTGAAGATTGACGATGTGCTCGGCGTTTGGCCGCTACATGGTGTTTGCGGAACCTGGGGCGGGATTGCCGCCGGTATTTTCGGCTACAAAGAGTTAGGCGGCATGGGCGGCGTGACCTTCGTTTCCCAGTTGCTCGGCAGCTGTATCGCAGTGGTATTTGCCCTTGCATGCAGCTATGTTGTCTATACCATACTTGCGAAGACCGTCGGTATCCGGCTTGACGAGGAGGCAGAATTTATCGGACCGGACCTTGCGATCCACCACATTGATGCATACCCGGAAGATCAGGTGAAATAATCTAACCGCTAACCTGCGCTGATTCAGTAAAAAGGCCCTTTTGAGGGCCTTTTTTGTGGTTTGACCGACCTTGACATTTCTTCGCCGGAGGCGTTAAATATCCGCTACCTTCCTGCAGTGATCAAGTAAAGGGAAGGAATGCCCTGAAGAGCACGAAAGGCCGGGAATATGGATACCGTTCATGGATTCGACAGATTAATGGAGTTGATGCGTCGCTTGCGAGCGCCGGGAGGTTGTCCCTGGGATGCTGAACAGACCCATGAAAGCCTAAAAAGGTATCTCCTTGAAGAAACCTATGAAGTTTTGGAGGCAATTGACTCCAAATCCACTAAAATGCTGAAGGAAGAATTGGGAGACCTGCTGCTGCAGTCGGTGTTCCATTCGGTCATCGCCGAAGAGCACGGTGAATTCACGATGGATGATGTTCTCCAAGTCCTCTGTGATAAGCTTATTCGCCGTCATCCGCATGTTTTTGCCGACCTGAAAGTAGATACCATCGATGATCTTGTGGCGAACTGGGAAAGAATCAAGAAAGGAGAGAAGGGAGAAGAGCGGCTTTCGGCGCTTTCCGGAATTCCTCCCCAGTTGCCGGCTTTACTGCGCGCGCAGAAGATAACGGAAAAAGCCTCCCGCGTTGGTTTTGATTGGGATCATGTCGACCCCGTCTTCGCCAAGGTTCTCGAGGAACTGAAGGAGTTGGAGGAGACTCTCTTTACCGGTGATCAGGAGCGAATGGAGGCAGAGTTGGGTGATTTGCTGTTCGCCATTGTCAATCTGGGAAGATTCCTGTCAATCAACCCCGAAGACGCGCTCCGGAAAACCATTGCACGCTTTGTTTCGCGTTTTCACCATGTGGAAGAATCTCTGCATGCCAAGGGAGTGACGCTTACTGAAGCTTCGCTGGAGCAGATGGACAGCTTATGGGAGGACGCTAAAAAAGCCGAACGAAATGAAAAAGCAAAAGGCTGAGAGTATAATTCCCTGCTTCTGTTTTTGGAGATGTCAATCTTGACCGCGGAAGTATTGAGCTTTTCAGGCCGCCCGTAGCCTTTTATACATAGATTTCCACAGCAGCTGTGCATAACCTGTGCATAACAACGTTGATAAGTCGATTTATTGACATGTTTTAAGCATTTTTCGCTGTTTGCCCAAATGTGAAGCAATTGTCAAATGTTGTAATATCAGACAGTTACGATCTTTTCTGATATTTCAATTGGTTATCCCTTGCCAGAAATAATACTCTTTGTATTTTCGGGCAATTGTGCATAAATGTCGGCTGCCCCACTCTATTACTCTGGTCGTGCATCCAGTTTTTTCTGTAAAACCGTTGCCTCCATACGCAAGAGCATTTCCTTCCTACTCACACCGCCCGGTGCCGAATACCCTGTCATGGCACCCGATGAACCGATCACTCGATGACACGGGATAATGATCGGCAAGGAGTTATGCGCCATGGCCGCCCCGACTCCTCGGGCAGCACGAGGCCGCTGAATTTCCCGGGCAATTTCTCCATATGATTTCACAGAACCATAGCCGATGGCATGTACTGCCTGGTAGACCAGCTGCTGAAAAGGGGTAAACCTCCGTTGGTCCATCGGATATTCAAAGTCGACCAACTCCCCGGAAAAATAGCGAAAGAGTCGCTCCGCTACATCGAGGGTAAGATCGCTAGCCCCGCATGGCCGGGTATAGCGTTTGTGAAGAACCGCCAGGATTTCATCTGGTGATGCGACTGCCGGCAGCGTTGTTTCGAATAATCCGTGCACCGTGGAAACGACAACGCCATGGCTTCCCTCGACACAGTAGAGGGAAAAATGAACTTCTTCAGTGATTGTCAGACAGCTATTTCTCATCTTTTCAATTTCCTTCGCAGTATTTCAGAGACCCGTGACGTTTCTTCACAGCGTAGGAGATGAGCAAACAGGAGGAATACGCCTATTCCCGTGCAGACAGTCAATGAAAGTACACCGCCCTTCAAGAGCTTCTGTCCCTGGATCGACCAGTCTATAGTCTGGATGCAGAGGTACACGACCAAAGACATGGGTAAAGTTGCCAGGAAGATTTTGAGACCGGATAAAACAATTTTTCTTCCACCGAAGGGGCCGATTTTCTTGCGCAGATAATAGAGCAGCAGCAGCATATTGAAGAAGGCGGAAAGAGTGGTAGCCAACGCCAAGCCGCCGTGGAGCAGCGGTCCCATGAGCACCAAACTGAAGCCGGCATT
>JAJZQA010000127.1 GCA_021810985.1 Deltaproteobacteria bacterium | reverse complement strand
ATTGGCGAAAAAATTCAGTGTGGCTTTTTCTGTTATGTTGTTGTTCAACCTAACCATTGGCGTTTTCTCCATTTATCGGTTGTCACTGCTGCAGCAAGCCATCGGGACACAGGTCGATACCACTGCTATGTATTTAATGTCCCGCAATATGATCATCGGCTTGATGGCGGTTAGTGGTTTGCTGGGAGCCTGGTTAATGTATTTTATTGTCCATAAGGTTGTCTGCCGCTCTCTCTGGTGGGCGCTCAAGTCCTTGGAACGGCTTGCCGATGGTGACCTCACACAAGATATTAAGGTCAAGAGTTCCGAAGAAATCGGTCAGATTTTTATGGCGATCAAAAAAATGATCGACAAATTGCGTGAGTTTTCCACCCATATGAATGAGTTGTCTCATGCCCTGACAGGCAGTTCCAGGGAGTTGCTCTCTACCACCGAGTCGATGAATCGGGGGGTGCATGCGCAGACCGGTCAAACCGAGCAGGTCGCCAGCGCCGTCACGCAGATGTCGCAGACGTGCATTGAAGTTGCTGAAAATGCCGATCTTGCCTCGCGGTCCGCTACTGAAACCAGTAGCGCGGCCAAGGAGGGATTTAGCACGGTTGCCGAGGTGATGGCTGAAATGCGGAAAATTGTCGGCTCCGTGCAGGAATCATCGGTAACCATCGGAAAACTTGGTCAATCCAGTAAGCAGATCGGTGAAATTGTCAGAACGATAGAAGATATTGCCGATCAGACGAATCTGCTCGCCCTGAATGCGGCAATTGAGGCGGCACGGGCCGGAGAGCAGGGGCGGGGATTTGCCGTAGTGGCGGATGAGGTCCGGGCGCTCGCCGAGCGGACCACCACGGCGACCAAGGAGATCGGCGTCATGATCAGTGCGATCCAGACTGATACCGCGCAGGCCGTGACAAGCATGATGACAAGCAAAAAGCAGGTGGACAGTGGTTTGGATAAGGCGGAAGAGGCCAGTAACGCTTTGGGACATATTGTGGAAATCTCGAATAAGAATATGGAAATGATCTGTGTGATTGCAACGGCGACCGAAGAGCAGTCCGCGGTGACCGCACAGGTTTCCGACAGCGTTGAGCAGATTGCCGGTGGTACCCGGGTATCGGAAACTTCAGCTGATTTTATCCAGGAAAAGGCCGAACTGCTGGCAAAATTGTCCGAGGATCTGGAGCAGACCGCGAACTGGTTCAAAACAGCTTGATTGTGAAAGTCAGGTTGTTTATGCTTTTCACCGAGGTGCATAATGGCTCGCGACAATGACACGGATTACAACGAGGAAGGTGTGGAAGTCCCCTTTGAGGCACTGGACGCCGCTGCCTTGCGCGGTCTTATTGAAGAATTTGTCACGCGGGAATGGTCAGAGTTAAGTGATTCCGGATATTCTCTGGAGGACAAGGTCGAACAGGTCCTGCGTCAGTTGAAGGAAAAGAAGGTAAAAGTCGTTTTCGATCTTACTTCGAATACGGCGAATATCGTCGTGAGCCGGTGAGGGAAACTGGAGAGGCGGTTTCGGTTTATTGCCTGGAACGCGATGTGACGTAAACTAAAAAAGCCCTTGAATATCAAGGGCTTTTTGTGTCGTGAAAGAGGTGCCTCTAGATTTTCCGTACGTTGGCTGCCTGCAGTCCTTTGGGTCCCTTAACCACGTCGAACTCTACATCGTCCCCTTCTTGCAGGGACTTGAATCCCTCTCCAGTGATCGCAGAGAAATGACAAAACACATCATCACCATTCTCCTGCTCGAGAAAACCAAACCCCTTTGCGTCGTTAAACCATTTCACTTTTCCTTTTGCCATTTTCGTGCGCTCTCCTGAAAATTGTGATTTTACCCGAAGTACTACCGGACAATTGTGTAACCGTACCAACTTTGGGTTCAATGTCAAGTAAATTGACGAGATTTAAGAGTCTACTTTTCTAATTATTGAGAATTTAACGGCACTTTATTTCTGCTGAGTTCTCCCGGTCCGTAAGTGACTGACCGTATATAATTGCCGGATGAATGCCCGTGGGAACGTGGGATGTTGGCGGCGAGCACTGCCATTATTCGGCCTTGAGCGAATTTTTGATCCGTTGACGAACGGGAAATATCTGTTACGATTTTGTCACTGCTCCCTGACAGGTGCCGTGGTGGCGGTGTTAGGTGAATTACGCTGAGAGCCTGGCTTGTTCTCCCTGGAACAGTGACCGATGATGAAATCAAACTTTCTGAAAATACCGCTGGTTTCTGTTCAGCTTGTGGCTCTGATCCTTTTGCAGGTTCCGATCTTCCTGCCGCTGGTGGAGAAAGCCCTGTCTTCACCTGCCCGTGGCGCGGTCTGCTACCATGACCACCGGCTGTGCGGCTGTTCCGCGGAGCGTATCGCCAACCACACCTGCTGCTGTGCCCGAAGTGCTGAAGCGGCTCGCCTGGCAGCGGCTCACGAGGAAAAGGACGGCGACGATTCCTGTTGTCATCGACGACAAAATCCCACGGCCCGGCATTCGCTGATGATGGTGCCGTGCGGCGCAACATCTCCACTGTTTGTGTCCTCCGTGCAAGATTACCTGTTTGATAAGTATCTGGGAGAGATATCTTCGCCCGTAACGCTGGAGCTCGCCCATTTTGACTGCTCCGGTACTGTGCGAACCGGGTACTTCGACCCGCCTGACCCCCCTCCAAAGAAGCAGTATTTCGTCTGACATTCCTTTGATCCCGTCGTCCTGTTGCGGTTGGCAGCCACGATGAAAGTACCGTGAATCCGGGCCGAAGAACTGGGCCGGTGTTCATGTGACTCTTTATGCTGCTGTGACCGTGTGACCGAAATTCTAACAATGCCGCTGAATTCACGCTGCAGTGCTTTGTGATGGTGCCTACTGGGCGAAAGCAGTGGCTTCAAGGAGTAATAATGCGCATAAGATTTCTGGCAAGTTGTTTTGCGGCAGGGGTCTGTCTGGCGCCAGGGTATCTGGGGGCAGCCGAGACCATTTTGCTGGATGAGATAGCGATTCGTGGAGAGAAAGAATCTCCTCAGGAGGAAAGCCTGACGATCAGAGAAGTGCGCGAAAGCCCGGCCAAGGATATCGGCGAGGCTTTGCAAAGAGTGGAGGGCATTTCGTGCGTACGCAAAGGGGCGATTGCCAACGACATCGTGCTGCGTGGCTTTCAGCGGGATAATATAAACGTCCTTGTGGATGGCGTTCGCCTCCACGGCGCCTGTCCGAACAGGATGGACCCGCCGGCCTTCCACTATGATTTTGCCCAGGTCGAGGATGTTTTTGTCTTGAAAGGCCCCTACGATGTGACCAATCCGGGCGGTCTGGGCGGACTGGTCCAGGTCAAAACCAAGAAAACCGAAAAGGGTTTTCACAGCGATGTGAATCTCAACTACGGTTCCTACAACAGCAGCAACGACTCGGCTACTTTGTCCTACGGTACCGACCGCTACGATGCCTTGGGCGGTTATGCATTCAAATTTTCCGAGGTCCCTCGCTCGGGGGACGGCAAACTGATCACCGATATCTACCCATCGACAAGTCCCAATCGTTACCGGCCCGATGCCATTGATTCCAAAGCCTATGAGATTCATACCGGTTGGGCAAAGTTCGGCTTCAACCCCACGGATACATCGCGAACCGAGCTGAGTTATTCCTACCAGGATGCATCGCACGTCCTCTATCCCTATCTGAAAATGGATGCCGACTATGATCGGACTCATATCCTGAACTGGACCTATAAGGTGGAGAAGATCTCGGATGTCCTCACAGACCTCGAGTTGCAGGCCTACTGGAATAAAGTGAACCATGTCATGGACGATAGTTTGCGGGAAAGTTCCCGGCCCACGGCAAGGATTACCCGGCTGTATTCGATGTTGACCGATGCCTCCACCCAGGTGGTCGGGACGAAGCTGAAAGGCACACTGGCAATCGGTTCCGGTACCCTGAAAACGGGCCTGGATTACTATAACCGGACCTGGAATGCCTTGAACGTCCGGGCCATGTACACCCAGGCCGTACCGTATACGACCCTCAATATGATCCCCGATGTGGACGTGGATAATTTCGGGCTTTTTGCCGACTACGAATTGCCGCTCAATGAACAGTTTACCGTGCAGGCCGGAATTCGCGGTGACCTGACCTGGGTGAATGCCGCGGCGCTCAATAACGCCTCGGCCTTGCGCAACAGCACTGATTTCGGCGAGGTGAGCGGCAATGTCCGGCTCACCTATGCCCCCGTATCGAGTCTGGACATTTTCGTCGGCTTGGCCAGGGGGGTGCGAACCCCCGATCCGGAAGAACTCTACATCAGCGTGCCTGCCGCGCCACCCGCGGTCTCCTGGCAGGGAAATCCGGGGCTGAATCCAACGGTCAATCACGAGGCCGACCTGGGTGTAAAGTATGCGGGCGAGAAATTCTACGTCACTGGCACGATCTTCTACAGCGACCTGACCGATTTCGTCAATTTTTCCAGTGTATCGAGCACGTTGAAAAGCTATCGGAATATCGATGCCAGCATGTGGGGCGCGGAGTTTGGTTCGCAGGTCTCGCTTCCTTTCGACCTCTACCTGCGAGGCTCCCTTTCCTACACCGAGGCACGCAACAAGGATGGGAATCGTCCGCTTTCGGAAATTCCGCCGCTCCGGGGACTGGTTTCTCTACGCTACGATGTGGACAGCTGGTTTTTTGAAGTGGCTGAAAACTGGGCAGCCCGGCAGGACCGGGTCGATTCCGGCTTGAATGAGCAACCGACCGGCGGATGGTTGACGACCGACTTGAAGGCGGGGATCAACTGGCGCTCTCTTTCGGTCTATGGCGGCGTCAACAATCTGCTGGATAAACAGTATTACAGCCACCTGTCGTATTTGCGGGACCCGTTTGCCGGTGGAGTGGGGTTCAAAGTGCCGGAGAACGGCAGAAATTTCTACCTGACCGCCACCTATAAATTCTGAGGTGCTTCTTGTTATGCGGCGCCCGGGAGAATGCCGCGGCCGTGCGGGAAAACGGCGCCGGTTTTCTCTCGGGCCGTTTTACGGCTGCTTTTCATTTCCTCCGCTGGTGCTACACTTTTCACTGATGTCAAAATTGCCAGAGCGAAAGGAGCACCACGATGAAAAACAGTGAACATATGGTTCTGGGGATTCACATTCAGAACAGGGTCAAGGATGCGCCGGAAATCCAGAAGCTGCTGACCAGTTACGGCTGCAACATCAAAACCAGGATCGGCCTTCATGAGGTGACGGAAAACTATTGCTCAGGCGCCGGTCTGATTATCCTGGAAATGGTTGGCGATCCCGCCAATTGCGAAAAACTGGCTGACAGTCTCAATGCCCTTGACGGCGTCGAAGTGCAAAAAATGATTTTTGGGCATGATTAAGTACCTTCAGCGATCATGCTGACTCGTTCGGAGGGTCATTCGTGTCACATCGAACGGGTCATACTTCGCTCAGCCTTGATTATGGTCCCATGATTTATACCGTCGGCCATTCGACACGACCCCTTGTGGAATTCATTGCCCTGTTGCGGGAACATGGTGTTACCTTGCTGGTTGATGTCCGCACTGTGCCCCGTTCCCGGCATAATCCGCAGTACAATCAGGAGACGTTCCCGCTTTTCCTGGAGGCCGCCGATATCAAATACCTGCATTTGACCGGTTTGGGCGGCCTGCGCCACCCACGGCCTGATTCGCTGAACCTCGGCTGGCAGAACGCATCATTTCGCGGGTTTGCTGATTATATGCAGAGCGAAGAATTTGCCGGAAACATCGAGACCCTGCTGGAGAAGTCTGAACGGGAACGGATTGCCGTCATGTGTGCCGAAGCCGTACCGTGGCGCTGCCACCGGTCGCTGATTGCTGATGCATTGCTGGTGAGAGGGGCGCAAGTTGCCCATATCATGGGAAAGGGTGTCCCGAAGCCGCATGAACTTACTCGCTTTGCGCGGGTCTCGGGCACCAGAGTTCTCTACCCGGCACCGGAGCAGGCCGAGGAGTGGGGGCGGTGAAATTTCTGCTGGATCATATCGTCCTGAATTGTCTGGACGTGGAAAAAGTGCTGGATTTCTATTGCAGGGTATTCGGTTTCGTGCCGGAGCGGCTTGAAATGTTTCGTGCCGGCACGGTCCCATTTCCCTCTGTCCGGATCAATCCGGATACCATCATTGATTTTTTCCCCGGAGCGCTGTGGGACAGCGAAAAGACCCGGGAAAACCGGCACGGCAACCTCAATCATTTTTGCCTTTCGGTGGGAGAGGGCGACTTTGCCGGTCTGCGGGAACGTCTGGTTGCGCTCGCTGTTGCCATTGAAGAGGGTCCGGTGGAGCGCTGGGGGGCACACGGAACCGGCATTTCAATCTATTTCCGGGACCCGGAATGCAATCTGATTGAAGTTCGCTATTACGAACACGCTGATGACACCGGAACCTGTCAGCTCACTTCGTGATCGTTTTGAAACCGGTGGCGCAGCCCGGGGCGGGTATTCCCCTGCCTTCCTGAAAATGAAATCCGGAAGGAAGAGTTTTTTTGCCGAAAAAACGGGACTTTCCTGGAAAAAAGTCCCGGTTCCCCGTACGGCCCCCCGTTATCGGCGAATGTCGAAGCGTTGCCGACATTTCAGACGACGGCGGTATCCACATTACCCCACGCTGCGCGGAAAACCTTTCCGGCAACATTATCAGCTTTGTTCCTGTCCTATCAGCCGGGAGATTTCTCCCTCTTCAGGGAAGCGCTGTCCCTCGATTTTTTGCTTGGAGAAGAGCAGCCTGCCGTCGTACTCGACGTCAAACACGCCACCCCCGCTTTCGATCAGCTTGATACTCGCATCAGTGTACTTGCCCTTCACTTCGGCTTCCACCCGGGAAGCCATGGGGAGAAAATTTCAACTGCCGCAATAGGTGATTCGAATGTCCATACGTCCTCCTTTACCGTTTGTCCGTCCGCGCCGGCGTTCGACTTCGCGTTGCGTCCTGGCGCGACGCGGGCGGTAATTGTCCGACAACCTCATCAAGCTGCGAGAGGGCGTCCAGGGCAGCCGGATAGCCGGCATAAACCGCCACCTGCAGCAGCACCTCGGTAATCTCTTCCAGGTTTGCGCCATTTTCGAGCGCCAGGGTATAGTTGATTTTCAGCGCATTGATCCTGCCAAGCGATGCCAGGATGCAAATGCTGCACAGCGAACGGGTTTTCAGGTCAATCCCTCCCCGCGCCCAGGTGCGGCCAAAGACGACGGAAATCGCTTCCTGCTCGAAAGCAGGGCTGAGCGACCTGAACCTTTCAACGAGTGCCGCGGCCCGGTCAGTGCCGAGCATTCCGGTCAATGCTTCCAAACCCAGGCGGTAACTGTCCATGGTGTCTCCCTGTTGCGTGCAGCCAGTTTGCCGCGCGTCCCCTTCCACTGCTTCAGCAGCAGGTACTTCCCGCGGCGAAACAGGACTCGCACTCGATTTCGCCGAAGACGTCTTTGACGAAACCTTTTGCCTGTGTGTGCGCACCATTACGCACTTTCTCAC
>JAJZQA010000126.1 GCA_021810985.1 Deltaproteobacteria bacterium | reverse complement strand
AGTCAGGAACCGGAAAAGAGCTTGTCGCCCAGTCCATTCATGAACTCAGTTCCCGTCGAAATAAGAATTTTATTCCCGTCAACTGTGGGGCCATCCCTGATGAACTTCTCGAAAGCGAACTTTTCGGGCACGTAAAAGGTTCGTTTACCGGTGCCGTGGCCAATAGGGTCGGTCGTTTCGAGATGGCTGATAAAGGTACCTTGTTCCTCGATGAGATCGGAGATATGAAGACCAGCCTCCAGGTGAAACTGCTGAGAGTTCTCCAGAGCCGGGAATTGGAACCTGTCGGGGCAACGCGTTCAAAAAAGATCGATACAAGAATCATTGCCGCAACAAATCAGAACCTGGAAAACCTTGTTGATGAGAAAATCTTCCGTGAGGACCTTTTCTATCGCCTGTCCGTGATACCGATCGTGATTCCGCCTCTGCGGGAGAGAAAGGAAGATATTCCACTTTTGGTCGATAGTTTTATCGAGAAATTCTGCCGGGAAAGCAGACGAAATGTCCAGGGATTTGATCGTGAAGCGATGGATGCTCTTGTTGCCTTTAATTGGCCGGGCAATATCCGCGAACTGGAGAACCTGGTTGAACGGATGGTGGTTCTGAAAGGCAGCGGTATGATAACGCTGCAGGATTTGCCGGAGAAATACCGTGGTACGGTTCGTGCGCCTCGCGCTGAAGCAGTTCCGCTGCCGAACGATGGTATCTGCCTTAGCAGTGCCGTTGAGGAGTTTGAAAACCGCCTTATTCTGCAGGCCTTGGAAAAAACCGGGGGCAACAAGAAAGAGGCTGCCACTCTGCTCAATTTGAAACGCACCACTTTCATTGAGAAACTGAAAAAGAAGAAAATGATCACTTCAGAGCTAGCCTTCGCAAGTTGAGCAGCGCAGGGGACCCATGTCGATACGCGCCGTTGAAAACCTGTTTCCGCAACCTGCCGAATCAATCGCGGGAAAATCCGCGACCGCTGAATCCTCGGGAAAAAATGCCGCTTTTGCGCAACTGCTTGCAGCGGCAGGAAATGGCGAAGCTTCCCGGCCCGCCGACCCTGCCACTTTGACCGCACGGGCGGAGCTTCTCCGTCTTCGCATGATGCGGGATGCTCTTACCCTCGACTCTGCCCCGCAAAATTCACCTAGCTCTTATTTCGGGGCTCTGCCCGAGAACCTGCTTCGAGCCCTGTCCAGCTACCGTAACGCAGCGGGAGCCGTGCCGCAGGATTCCCCTGGTATTTCGACTCAAGTTTTGGCCGCTAGCGAAATTTCTCCGGGTACTGTTACCGTGGAATCCCGCGCAGTGCCTGGAACAATTGACGAGCTTGTCGGAAAAGCCTCGCGCCGTTATCAGGTAGACCCCGGCCTGATCAAAGCGGTGATCAAGGCAGAAAGCAATTTCAACCCCAACGCGGTTTCACCAGCCGGTGCCCGCGGCCTCATGCAATTAATGCCGGGAACGGCAAGGGGCTTGGGCGTCACCGATTCTTTCGATCCCGAACAAAATGTCATGGCAGGAACACGCTATCTTCGTCAAATGCTCGACAGGTATGACGGAAACCTCGAATCTGCTTTGGCAGCCTATAACTGGGGGCCGGGCAATGTTGATAAGAGGGGAAGTTTCCTCCCGCGCGAGACGCGAGACTATCTGGTTAAGGTAAAATCTCTCTGTTCAGACTACGCCGGTTAACTCACACTCCTGATTTTTTCATCCATCTTCTCCGTATCTTCTTCTTGTCGGCTTGTATGTTTCCGCTGATCAGTCCAGTTTAATTTCTGCTACCTGTGAATCCATGATTTCATCTCACTCCGCGGTTCCTCGCGCTAATCCCCGGGTTACGTCTCGATGTCATAATTCTGGCAGTCAGGCCGATCGTGACGGTTTGAGTCCTTCTTTCGAATTTATCCGCGGAAATATTTTGCTCCTGAGAGCGAGTTTGCCGCCAGGTCAGGAATATCTATGTAACTGGCTGTATTAATGCTGAAATATGCATTGAGTCTGTACCGTAGACGCTGACCTCGCACCCAAATCCAGGTTCGTATTTATCCGCTCTGCTCCCCGAAAGTACCCTTGGGCAACTAAATTCAAATTCTTGGCAGATTTATTGCTGAAGACTATCGGTAGAATCCAATCAGAGGAGTGTGCACAGAATGGGATGCGGCCTTGTAACAATGAACAAGAATAACCAGGATATTCTTTTCACTGCATTTTCAGACGCTTTCATGGCCGACTCATTTCTTGACTCCCTGTCGACCGGTGTCATTTTTACCGACTGCGGTGGAATTTTGACTTTCATGAATCGCAAAGCAGAAACTCTTCTGCATGTTTTCAAGGAGACGGTTATCGGCAAGCGAATTGATATGCTTCCACTGCGTACGCCACTTTATAAAGTTCTCAGTGAAGATTGCCGCGACTTCCCCCTGGAAATGAATATTTGCGGCCGTGTTTTGCAGGTTCGCTCTTCCGAAGTTCTTTCTTCGGCAAAGGTGCAGCTCGGAAGCATCTATGAACTTTCCGACGTTACCGAGGAGCGAGATGAGAAGCGCAGTCGTGAGGAGTTCGTTGCCAAGATGACCCATGATCTGAAATCACCTCTCATGGTACTGCAGGGGTATGTGCAGGCGATCAAGCTCGGCATGTGGGGAGATATTCACCCAAAACTGCGGAAGACACTTGAAGACATGGAACGCAGCGGCAAAAGCCTCTACTCGATGATTGAAGACCTGCTGGACGTCTACCGGTTGGAGATGGGACTGGTGCAGATAAAGCGGCTGCCGTGCGATCTATCGACTCTGCTGGAAAGCTGTTGTCATGACCGGCAGTTGGAAGCGGACGAGCAGGGCGTGTCACTGGTAGTGAAGCTGCCGCGCAAGCTTCAACCGGTTGAACTGGATGCCAAGCAATTTTCGCGAGTCTTTGCCAATATTGTAGGAAATGCCGTTAAGTTTACTCCGCGGGGCGGGAAAGTGACGGTATCCGCACGGATTCGTCAGGGCAATTTCCTGGTCTCCGTGAAAGATACCGGAATCGGTATAGCTAAAAATGATACTTCATTAGTATTCAAGAAATATTTCCGTACGGAGTTGGCGGCCGGATTCAAGGGGTCCGGGCTCGGTCTTGCCCTGAGCAAAGAGATTGTCGAAGCTCACGGCGGTACCATCGAGGTTGAGAGTGTTGTCGGCAAGGGGAGTGTTTTTACCATAATCGCTCCGATCACGGAGTAACGTCTCTGATGAAACCCACTCTCTGGAGGGGATTTTGCCCTGTCTGGCGGCAATCCCGGCAGTGGGGAAAAGAAAAGATTAAAGTTCCTGCCGGATCGTGCGATAAGAAACTCTGAAATGACCCCTTGTGCTGGAGTTATTGAGGTTTGAACTGGTTTTTCCGGAAACTTGCTTCGTTGTTGCCGGCGTATCCGTTTTGCGAGCGCGTTAGACTGGTTTGAGCGAGAGTAATTCCTGGCAGACGATGGTCGATTTTTACCAAATGAGAGGAGGGTTGGTTATGGCTAATGTTTTGATTGTCGATGATTCCTCAACCATGAGGAAGATTATTTCCCGGTCCCTGAGACAGGCGGGCCTCGCCGTTGATGATATCTTCGAGGCGGGTGATGGTATCGAAGGGTTGAGCGTACTTTCGGAAAAGAATGTCAATCTGATTCTTTCGGACATTAACATGCCGAACATGGATGGTCTCGAGTTTATCAAGCAGGTCCGCGCGAATGGAAACACTGTGCCGATCGTGATGATAACTACCGAAGGCGGCGAAGATATCATCAAGGAAGCACTTGCCAGTGGCGCCAGTGCCAGCATTAAGAAGCCGTTTACTCCGGATCAGCTCAATGAAAAACTCGGAGGTCTGCTATGACGCTGAATGCTATGGTCGAAGAGTCGACCCACCTTAATGAAGCGGATATGGCCCGTCACGTGATTGATGCGACCAAGGAAGTTTTTTCCACCATGATCATGATGGATTTGGACGCTAATTTTCCGTTGAGCGAGTCGGTTAACCCTTTTCACTGTAGCATCAGCGGCATGGTTGGTTTGGCCGGCACCTATACGGGAATACTCGCTATTCATTGTCCCCAGAGTTTTGCACTCCAGGTAACGTCAAACATGCTCGGCATGGATGTGGACGAGGTTGGAGAAGATGTGACCGATGCTCTTGGCGAAATTGCCAACATGCTTGGCGGTTACGTAAAGATGGTCCTTTCCAAGGGAGGGATGGATATCAATCTTTCCATTCCTACTGTTATTTCCGGTGAGGAGTACACCATCAACGCCATGTCGGACAGTGACTGCGTGATTGTTCCCTTCACCCACGAAAATAACAGTTTTCTGGTCAGTCTCAAATTAAGAAAAGAATAACCAACCAGCAGAACGGAGCGGTACAGCATCATGGCGGGATTCGAGAAACTGAAAAAAATGATTCAATCGGCACTCAAGCAGTCTGCTGAAGAAGGCAGTATGCTCTTGAATCAGGAACTTACGGTGGATGACACCGAAGTCAAGGAATTCGACAAAACAGCCTATCTTGCCGATTTGGAAGATTCGGCTTTTGTCGTGCCTGTTGATTCCCGGGAGGATTATCCCGGCCAGATTCATCTGGTTTTCTCGTTACGTGATGCAATCCTGATGAGTGGTATTCTCCTGGGAATTCCGCCGGGACGCATATCCGAAAAGCGTAAACTCCTCATTTTGGAAGCGGACGATATCGATGCTTTTTCCGAGATTGCAAATCAGATTATCGGCACTTTCAATTCCGTTTTTCAACCGCTTCTGCCGGAAAAGTTTCACCTCAAGCAGCTTCCGCCATCGAAATTCGTTCCGCAGGTTGATGAGGTCACCGACAGTTTGCCGGTTCCCGATGAGGAATATCTGGTTTACAAAGCACAGATCAAACTGGGGGGGGATGATCTAAATCGTTTCGATATCCTGGTCCCCTTGACACTCGCCAGGTGTATCGATCCGCAGGAAGCCGACCCTGAACCTCAACACGATGAATCCGCCATACACGATCAGGCAGAGTCTCTCCGCCGCCTCTTCCCGTCTGACGCTGACGGAAAGGGTGTTTCCGGAGTTGCCGGGGGAGGTTCGGTACTGATCCTGGAAGATGACCTTGAGGAACGAGAGGCGGTAAAGAGCTTTCTGACCGCCAATGGCTTTACCATTCATGCCTCCGGTCTGGGCGCCGATATGAAAGAATTTTTCTCCATGGATGAGATTCAGGCAGTAGTGCTTGGTATGAAGAAAGCGGATGAATGGGAATTGTCCTTGTGCTCCAAAATCAAGGAGATGTCGGGAAATTCCCAATTGCCCATTATTGCCTGTGCCTGTCAATGGACGCGAACCGGGATTTTTAAAGCGCTGAAAAACGGTGCGAAAGATATAATCATGAAGCCGTACGAACAGAACGAACTCCTTGGCAAACTCGGCAAATTTCTCGCCGCGGCTTGAAGCGAGTGTCAAAATAACGACTTACCTCCGGTAACACTTCTTTGACTTCATGACTTTCTGTCTGTTTTTGTCTGCTTGTCCGGGGATTTTACCGGAGAAGTTTTTCCTTCCTTTGCAGGTGTCTTCGGACGGTACCTTTTCCTCTCCGATTTTCCTCACTGTTGCAAAAATCAAATATTCCAGCATGTTATGTGTTGACTTCCGCTGGTAATTATCCCTGTGCCTTTTCCCCCGAGAATAAACCAGACGGTTCGATTGCCTGCCGGAACCGAGTCTTTGCCCACTGTTGCCGAGCGGCACGGGTTTTGCCCCTGAGTTACCGGAACGCATCTCTGCTGGAGGATCAGGTAGTGGAACTCGGATCGTCTAAAAATATAGGTAATGGGAAGGTCCAATCGTTCGGGTTGCAGGTGCTGGGCATTGCCTGCCGCTTCACGCTATGCGGTTTCTTCCTCCTGGTACTATTTTGCGGTGACCTTCTGGCCGCGAAGAGCCCGAACCGTCTCTACCGGATGGAGGTGCAGACTAAGGAGAAGTTTACCCGCCTGGTCTTTGTCTTTGCTTCAGCTCCCCGCTACAGAATTTCCCATGCTCCCGGCCGGAAGGTCATTCTGACCTTCGAAGACACCCGTGGCTCCGTGCTGAAAAAGTTCGACGCCTTTGCTGATTCCAGAATTGAGGGGCTGCAATTTACCGATCAGGGTGCCAGGCTGCGTCTGACCTTTACCGTGAAGGAGGATGCTCCGGGTTTCCGTTTTCTTGATGTCTGCCTGCCGAATGTCCTGACGCTGGATATCGGTGGCTCGCTGCAGATGAATGGCATCGCGTCCATGCCGCTCGGCCGCGACCAAATCTGGAAAGGTGCGGACAAGCTGATTCGCGACTTTGACCCTCGGCAGCTCTCGGAAATTCCCTTTTATCCAACGCCTGGTCCACTCATCAGCAAGCTTCTTTCCGGTGATGATCTCAAGTTGTTTCTGCGCGGAGAAAATCTCCTCTACCGTGAAAAGGGTGCGGAGGCCGAGGAAATCTTTTCCGGCTTCCTGAATAAACAGCCTTCGATTCGTGCGATCGCGGCCTTCCGCCTTGGCGAGGCCCAGTACCAGTTACAGAAATACGATTCGGCGCTTCGCTGGTTTCGGGAAGGTGAAAAAATCTGGCCGGACTATCTGGTCCAAAGCCCTTCCATGGTATTTGCTTACGCCGACACGCTGGGCCGTTGTGGCGAGAGTGTTTCCGGCCGCAAGATTCTGGAAAGGATGATTGCCGGCATGTCGCAAACCAAATATGGACCTGTATTGCTGGTTCGGCTTGCGGATATTTCGGCCCGTGGCGGACGGTTGTCAGATGCCATGGCGGTATATCGAACGGTAGCGAAGGCCTTTACCGGAACAAGGGCCGCATACCTGGCTGCCACCCGTTTGGCCGACCAGCGGCTTTTTGCGGTCAATGGCACCAGCTACCGTTCTCTTGCCGATGAATATTTCGCTATTCACAAAAAAACCGGTGATCCGGTCCTGAAAGAAGAAACTCTTTTCAAATCCGCTCTCATAACCTCAATGTATGGTCCCGCTGATGCTGCCGTCAGTTCCATAGCGGAATACTTGAAAAAATTTCCTGCCGGTATCTTCGCCAATGTGGCGGCTTCCATGCGGGAAGACCTGCTTCTATTATTGTATCGGGAGTTGGCGGAAGGGAACGACTGCACGGGCCTGGTCAAGCTTGTCCTTGATAATCGCGGTTATCTGGCACGCTGTGTTGGTGAAAAGGATTTTATCCCGCATGTTTCCGGCTGTTTCAAGAAACTGGGTATGGCTCGTGAGGAACTCGAAGTTTTCAGTGCTATGGCCGATACGGCGTGGGTTGGGCCAAATGAATCGTTCCTCTATTTCAGGATTCATGAAGACGCCTGGGAACTGGGGAAAATTGCCATGGCGGAGGCAGCAGGCAAGCTCTATCTGTCAAGATTTCCGGCTGACAGCCATGCGCTTCAAGTTCGGGAACGTGTCGGCTGGATACAGTACCGCAATGGGGACTTGG
>JAJZQA010000125.1 GCA_021810985.1 Deltaproteobacteria bacterium | reverse complement strand
GTGAGAGGTGAGACGTGAAACGTGCCCCCTAGAAAAGGCCTTATACGTCTCGCCTCACACCTCACTTCTCCGTCATCCCGCCAATCCCATATTCATCCGCAAAAATCTCAGCAATCAGCCTGATCTTGCCACCTTTGTTGCTCCTGCCATGCGAAGCGGCCGCATCGGCCAAGCAGACCCGCAGCAGACAAGGAAAGATCGGATGCTCCATGAACCTGCGCTGGTTACGCGTCAATCGGTCGTCAGTGCCCAGATTCCAGGAAAAATGAAAAATGTGATGCCTGACCAGCCACGCCACATCGGCGGCCAGCGCGTCTAAACCCAACCGCGTCATGATAGCCGGGACCAGCTGCGCCCCGGCTTCGGCATGGCCAAGCGATCGCCAGCGGCTGCCGTCGAAAAAGGTCTTCTCCGCCTTGCCGATGTCGTGCAGAAGGGCTCCCCAGAAACCCCGCGGGTCATCATCGTCGTCCACCGCCTCCATGGCCAGCAGGGTGTGAACAAAGGCATCGCCCTCGCCGTGGTACTCTTCCGGCTGCTGTACGCCGCGCAGCGCGGACACTTCGGGCAGCTTTTCGTCAAAGTATCCCTCGTCAAGCCAACGCTGGATCATTTCCCGGTACTCCCGTGCTGTCACGCGGTTCTCCTTCCTCGTCGCTGCCGGGAAAACAAGGCAGCGGCTCCTGACTATTTTTAACCTTTTTCAGGGCTGAAGAAAAGAACTTCCAGGAGCTTTACAGTCCGGCGGGGGGTGCTACGATAGATAAAGACACTATTCGACCAAGGAGGACACCATGCATTACGGCGAAAACAGGGTGTACAAGAAAATCGAAATCATCGGGGTCTCGAAGAAAGGGATCGAGGATGCCATCCAAACAGCGATCGCGAAGGCCCACAAAAGCCTCGAAAAGGTCTCCTGGTTCGAGGTCGGGGAAATCCACGGACACGTGGGCGATGACGGGATGGTGAGCGAGTATCAGGTAATACTCAAAGTCTCCTTCCAGCTTAAGTAGTATTCATCCGGAAACTCCGGGAAAATGCCAAGAGGGACGAAGCGGGGCTTTCACGGAGCCTCTCGTGCGGACCGGCTGCGGGATCGAGGGAACACGCCTGTCTCCAAGGTCTACCTCGTCTGCCGGCGTCGTCAGGCGTCCGATTGCGAGGAGCTTCGGGAAAGTTCCGGTCCGGCCCCAACCGGCACTTTCCGGATGAAAACAAACAGAGTAACTCACCCCTCTCGTTTCACGGCCCGGAACCTGCTCAAGGTAAAGATCTTCTTCCGTTCCAGCAGTATACCGTGGTCTTCATTTGCGGAAGCATGCAGGAGAATCCGGAACACGGACTCAACCTCATCCGTGGCGCCGATTGCGATGGCAACTTCCTCGGCTGTCTGGGATTTCTCACCGGAGCCGCGCAGGTAAGCAAGTACCTGCCGCTGCAGATTCAGGACGCTGGTTGCCGCCCGCTTGCCCGCTTCGACCCCCGGCTGATGGTAGGCATTGATGCCGACCAGCGAGGCGTAAAAGCCGACCGCACGCTCGAAAAGGGCGATCAGCGCACCGACGGATCGGGCATCGACCCTTTCGAGGGTGATGGTGAGGGACTGCCGGCCATTCTCGTGAAGGGCTTTGCGGGTTCCCTGGAGAAATCCGCTCAGATAATCTCCGCAAGTGACCCCCGGCTCCACCGGGGGAGACCCCCCCTTACGATCATGAAGTATCTCGATAAAAGTGACGAAGAAATTATCGACACCATCCCGCAGTTGCTGGACAAAGGCATGCTGGTCAGTAGAGCCTTTATTGCCAAAGACCGAAATCCCCTGATGAACAACGTTGCCGGAAAGATCCATTTCCTTGCCGAGGGACTCCATGAGCAATTGCTGAAGATAGCGTGAAAACAGCAGCAGGCGATCCTTGTACGGCAGGACGACCATGTCCCGGCCACCCCTGCCGCCGGTTGCCCGGTACCAGACCAGCGCCAGCCGGGCCGCGGGATTCGTATGGTTGCTGGGCAGGCGGGTCAGGGCATCACAACTGCCGGCTCCCTCCATAAAGGCATCGATGTCGATGCCCTGCAGCGCGGCCGGCAGCAGTCCGACCACCGAAGTAACGGAGGTCCGGCCACCCACCCAGTCCCACATGGGAAAGCGGTCCAGCCAGCCCTGCTCCTGAGCCAGGCGGTCCAGCTCGCTGCCCTCGCCGGTTACCGCTACGGCATGGCGGGAAAATTGGAGCCCTGCGCGCTGGTAGGCAAGAGCCGCCTCCAGCATGCCGTTGCGGGTTTCCTTGGTACCCCCGCTCTTGGAAATCACCAGGGTCAGGGTCTCCGCTAGGCACTGGCCGATTTCCGTCAGAATCCGATCCATTCCGTCCGGGTCGGTATTGTCGAAAAAATACGGTTTCATGACATCATCCGTAGAGGATAGAGCATCGGAGAGAAATTGCGGCCCGAGGGCTGACCCGCCGATCCCGATCAGGAGCAACCGGGTAAAGCGCCCCCCTTTTTGCGGTACAATACCGCCACGGTGGACCCGTGCGGCAAAGTCCTTGATCTCCGCTCTCGTCCGCTCGATCACCTGGGAAATCTCTTTGGATGGCGCAAGATACGGTGTCCGCAGCCAGTAGTGCCCTACCATCCGTCCCTCGTCGGGATTGGCCAGCGCCCCGTCTTCCAACTCCGCCATATCCCGATACGCCTTGAGCATAAAGGGTTCCATGGTTTTGAAATAATCGTCCGGGAAGTCCATCCTGCTGACATCAAGCAGCAGACCGAGATCAGGATAGCAATTCAGACTCAGTTTATAGCGTTCCCATAGTTTCAGGTTATCCATTTGTTCCTCTTGCCTCTCTCGATAATTTGAGACCTGCCAGGCTTTTGATATATGCAGGTCTTCTCACGGATTTTCGATCCAGTTCGCCGCATCCCGGTCCAACAGCCAGCTGACGTGATTTTCTGAAGCAGCAACCCGGGCCGCCGGATAGTGCATCTCACCGCTGCCTCCCAAAATCTTGGCGATTATTCCTGCCTTGCCTGCCCCGGTCACAAGGAAGATGATCCGGCGAGCGCTGGTCAAAACCGGCAGAGTCAGGGTAACCCGGGAGCTCCGCGGCTTTTCCACATAGACGGCCACAGCTCTCCGCCCGGAGAACCGGTCCAGATCCATTTCAGGAAAAAGGGACGCGGTATGGCCGTCACTTCCGACCCCGAGAAGCACCAGATCAAAAATCGGGATTTCTGCATCCGGAAATGCTGAAGTCAGCTCAGACTCGTATCGGCGGGCCGCCTCATCGGGATGCAGTTCACCCGCCACCCGATGGAGTACCGCGCCGGGAGCAGGCAGTTTCGAGAGGAGATGTTCCCGGGCCAGACAAAAATTACTCTCCGGATGATCCGGCGGCACGCAGCGCTCGTCAACCCAGAAAACATGTACCGAGCGCCAGTCCAGTTCGGCAAAAGGGGCTCTCGCAGCCAAACAGCGAAATAAGGGTATCGGCGTAGTGCCTCCCGAAAGGGCAACGGTGAAGCGTCCCCGGGTGTCGAGGGCTTCCCGTGCGGCAGACAGGAACAATTCCGCGCCCCGGGCAGCGGCAGCCTCGGCCGACTTGTAGATGTCGACCTCCTTCCGGCCGGTCACAAGGGCCTCCAACAGCGGCCATCCCTTTCCAGCAGCGCGGCGGCAGCCGCAGGTCCGTCCGACCCGGCTTCATAGGGAAACAATACTCCGGACGCAGCCCGGTCTTCCAGTGCTTGAATCAGCGGCGTGAGGAGCGACCAGCTCAGGTCGACGCCATCTTCTCGAACAAACAGCATCTGGTCTCCCTCCATGCAATCGAGGAGGACCCGTTCATAGGCACTCAGGGAAACCTCTCGGGGGTAGAGGAAGTCGAGACTCACCGGCATGAGACACATGCGCGATCCGGGGTTCTTGGCCTGGATTTCAAGATGGATGCCCTCGTCGGGCTGCACCCGGAGGATCAGGGTATTGGCCTCGATCCTGCCGCCCATGGTCTGGGAGAACATCATATGGGGAACCGGCCGGAAATGGATGGCAATCTCGGTCGTACGCCGCTTCAACCGCTTCCCGGAGCGGAGGTAAAAGGGCACACCGTTCCAGCGCCAGTTGTCGATCCAGACCTTCAACGCGGCATAGGTCGGCACGCCGGAATCGACGGCAACCCCGCTTTCATCCTGGTAGCCCTTGATTCCGGCTGCAGCTGACCCGGCATACTGGCCGGTGACGACGCACTCCTCAAGGCGCTCCAAGGGGAAGGGCCGGATCGAATGCAGGACCTTGGCTTTTTCGTCCCTGACCCGGTCGGCGGAAAAAAGGGACGGCGGTTCCAAGGCCGTTAGGGAGAGCAACTGGAACATATGGTTCTGGAACATGTCCCGGAGCACGCCGGCCTGCTCGTAATAGCCGGCGCGGCGCTCGATGCCGATCGTCTCGGCAGCGGTTATCTGCACATGATCGATATAGCGCCGGTTCCAGAGGGGCTCGAACAGCGAGTTGGCAAAACGGAACATCAGGATATTCTGGACCGTCTCCTTGGCAAGGTAGTGATCGATCCGGTAGACCTGGCTCTCCCGGAAGGCATCGAGAAGGGTGGCGTTCAGCTCCCGGGAAGAGGCCAGATCATGGCCGAAGGGCTTTTCAACAACCAACTTGACGTGAGAATTTGCCTGAGAAGCCAGGCCGGACTGATGCAGCGTGCCGATGATGTCCCCGTAGACGCCCGGCGGGGTAGCCAGGTAAAAGATTCGGTTCCCTCCGCTATCGGCTGCCTTTTCCAGGGTGGGCAACACCTCCCCCAGGGCAGTGCGGTAGGACGCCGCGTCATGATAGTTGATCGCACGGTAGTGCAGCCGGGAGGAAAAATCGCGCCAGCAGGTCTCGTCGCATTCCTCGGGAAAGGCCTCGCGCAGGCCTTCCGACATCAACGCACGAAAACGGTCTGAATCCATCTCGCTCCGGGCAACACCGAGGACGAAAAAGCCGCGCGGCAAAAGACGTTGCCGGAAGAGGCGATAGATGGCGGGGATCAGCTTGCGCCGGGTCAGGTCACCGGATGCGCCAAAAATCACCAGGCAGCAGCTTTTCGGAATCACAATGCGGCAGACCGGGGCCATCTGCTCCGCCGAAATGTTTTCCAAGCGGGAATTCATGTCCATTGGACGTCCTTTTTCAGCTTATACCAATTCCAGATCAAGGATGATCTCAAGGCGGCGAGGATTGAGGCTGCGAAGCGTACTGAAAGGTACGTTGAGTAGCCGAATACGAACCAACACAGAGAGGGCCTTGATCTGGAATTGGAATTAGTCCGGTTTCCTGCGGTATCCTGATCTTCCGCAATGTTCAACTTCAAAGAGGGACAGCTGATCCGGTTACGCTTGTTCCGGATCTTTCTGCGGAGCGGCAGGCTGCACGTCGCCCGCCCCCGCCAGGTCCGAGCGCTTCGCATCACCAGCCTTGAGAACCGCGTGGCCGCCGAACTCGTTGCGGAGGGCCGCCAGCACCTTGTCGCCAAAGCTGTCCCCCAACCGGGAACGGAAGCGCTGAAAAATAGAAGCGGCAATGACCGGTGCCGGCACGCCGGTATCGATGGCCTGTTGCACGGTCCAGCGTCCCTCCCCCGAATCCTCCACATAACCCTGGATTGAGTCCAGACCCGGATCCTTGCGGAAGGCCTCCTCGGCCAGTTCCAACAACCAGGAACGGACCACGCTACCCCGGTTCCAGAGATGCGCGACCCCGGCCGGGTCGGCTGACTGGCCATAGGGGGAGGCTTTGAGAATGGAGAAACCCTCGCCATAAGCTGCCATCATGCCGTACTCGATGCCGTTGTGGACCATTTTGACGAAATGACCCGCCCCGCTTTCCCCGCAGTAGAGGTAGCCGTCCTCCGGGGCCAACGTGCGAAAAAGCGGCTCGAGACGGGAGTAGTCGCGCTGATCGCCACCGACCATCAGGCAGTAGCCCTCGGTAAGCCCCCAAATGCCGCCGCTCACGCCGACGTCAAGATAGCGGATGCCGACGGCACTCAACCTGTCTTTTCTGCGCAGATCATCCCGATAAAAACTGTTTCCGCCATCGAGGATGCAATCACCAGGGGAAAGCAGCTTCACCAGCTGATCGATCGTCGCGTCGACCACCTCGCCAGCCGGCAGCATCAGCCAGACCGTCCGGGGCGGCGTCAGCATTTCGGCCATCTCCTCCAGGCTGAAAGCCGGACACGCCCCTTCCGCGGCAATCTCCTTCACCTTCTCCGGAGAGCGGTTCCAGGCGACCACCTCGTGCCCCCCCCGCAAAAGTCTCCTCGCCATATTCATTCCCATGCGTCCCAGACCGGCAATGGCAACCTGCATAGCTGCTCCTTCTGTTGTTCAAACATTTTATACCAAGTTCAGATCAGGGATGATCTCAAGGCGGCGAGGATTGAGGCTGCGAGGCGTACTGAAGAGTACCTTGAGCAGCCGAAGACGAGCCAACGCAGAGAGGGCCTTGATCTGGAATTGGAATTACGCCGCCAGCGAACCGGTACAACTCGACCCCTCACCAGCAGTGCAGCAATAGCAGTGCTGGCCCAGTTCGAGACGGCTCCCGGTCCGGGCCGCTTCAGCCAAATGGTCGATGGTCAGGTCTCTGCCATCCCTCCCCTTGACCGGCAAGCCGAGAACCTGGTTGAAGTCGCAGTTGTAGAGATATCCCCGCCAGTCGACACTCACCATGCTGCGGCACATGATCGCGCCGGCGGTCTCCGGATTGAAGCGGTCGGCAAGCAGGGCAAGGTACTTTTCATAAGCGCCTTTTTTTTCCAGGTAGTCACGAAAGCGACCGATCGGAGCATTGGTGATGGTGTAAAGGTGGCTGAATTGAACGCCGAAATTTTCCGCCAATTCTTTGCGGTAGGCGGCCTCCAGGTCTCGCTGGGAACCGGGCAGAAACGGACCGCCCGGGTTGTAGACGAGATTCAGCTCAAATTCCGATCCATAGCCGAGGGAGTTGAGCTTTTTCAGTGCCGCGATACTCTGTTCAAACACGCCCGTGCCACGCTGTTTTTCAACATTTTCGGCGGAATAGCAGGGCAACGAGCCGAACACCACCAGCTTGTGCTGTCGATAGAAATCCGCCAGCCACTCCATGCCCGGTTCCGTGACCACCGTCAGATTGCTCCGCACGATGCAGGACAGCGACAGGGAGTCCGTCGCTTCCACCAGAAAGCGGAACTGGGGATTGATTTCGGGACAACCGCCAGTCAGATCGAGAACGATGCCGGGATTCCGCCGCAGCACGGCAACGATTTTTTCCGCCACTTCCCGACTCATTTTCTTCTCACCGGCAGGGGAAGCAGAGACGTGGCAATGGGCACAGGCCATGTTGCAGAGATTTCCGAGATTGACCTGCACGGTCTTCAGGGAAGCGAAGCTGAGAAAATCCGGGTTAAGATTTTTCAACCGGTCGGAAAAGGTTTGTATCATAAGAGGTATTCTTTCTC
>JAJZQA010000124.1 GCA_021810985.1 Deltaproteobacteria bacterium | reverse complement strand
CATGGGACGCTTGCGTGCTTCGTCGAAGAGCCCCTCCCCTGCCAGCCGTTCCTTGAGCTGCATGAAGGCCGCCTGGAGCGCACCCACTCCGGCGGGTTCCATGTATTCGCAGATGAGCTGGTATTCGCCGCGCTGGTCATAGACCGAGATGCGCCCCCGGACGATCAGCCCCATGCCGTCGTTGGGACGGAATTTGAGATTCTTGACGGCGCTCTTGAACATGACGCAGCGCAATTGGGCGCCCGAATCCTTGAGGGTCAGGTACATATGCCCCGACGAGGGAAACGACAGGTTGGAGACCTCGCCTTCCACCCAGACCTGCTCGAAGTTCTCCTCCAGCACCCCGCGCAACAGGGCGGTCAGGCGGCTGACCGTAAGGATCGTCTTTTCGGAGAAGATGTTCATGGTGGCGGTATTCTAGGTGCCCCAGTTCTGGACGTCAACCGGAATCGCAACAAAAAAGGCGCGCAGGGGGACGCGCCTTCTGTCATGCCATGCTTGGATCGGCTTATCCGACATTGCTGCGGAATGGTATTACCAGAGTCGTTGATGGTCGCCTTGTGCGGTCAGGACTCTTCGGGATGATGACAGACCTCTCATTACCATCCCCACTCCCTTGTGCATATGGTTACAGTATGTGTCATTCGTTCAGTTCCGACGCGTGGAGTTGCTCCGCGATCCAGTGCAGCACCTCGCTGGCGCGTGCTTCGAACGTGTCGCTGCCCCGCCATCCGGGAAAAAACCGCTCCCTGAAACGGTGATGGAACCGATGGCAGAGTTGTGCGTCACCGAGCAGGGCGAAGAGTACCGCCAGCGCCGCCGCTGCCGCGTTGGCGTCCGGATCGCCCCCGGAATGCGTTTCAATGCCTGGGTTGTGAGGTGCCGTATCCTGCCGTGTCCCAAGGGTCGCACCGTTGATCTGGATGGCAGTCATCGCGGCGTTTCCGGTAACCGTGGACTCGCCGTGGATCATCGCAGCCAGGTCTACAAGGTGGCGTTCGAGCACCTCGCGGCGCTCATTGGCCCTGAGAATGATGCCGCCTTCGGCGACGATTTCGAAATAATCTGCAGGCGCGGCGGCACGGCGGATCTCAAGAGATATCGGAATCAATGTGTTGCCCCGTTGGAAAGGATGTAGCTACAAAGTTCAGGTGCGGACAAGCCCTAAATCAACCGGATAGACGTGTTGCCTGAACTTCTCCTCGCTATCCAGAAACGCCTGGACGACCACCGGATCGAAATGCGTGCCTTCACCCCTCAGGACCATCGTCCTGACTCGTCCGTGGTCAAGCCCGACTCGATAGCAGCGATCCGAACGGAGTGCGTCATAAAAGTCGGCCAGCGCCATAATGCGCGCCGAAAGTGGGATATTCCTGCCGGTAAGCCCATCGGGGTACCCTGCGCCGTCCCAGCGTTCGTGGTGATACAAGGCGATCGCTATACCCATGCCGACGAAGGCGTTTCCGGAATAATGATTATAAACCTTTTGCAGATTTTCGGCGCCGATGACGGTATGCGTCTTCATGACTGCAAACTCGGCCGGGGTCAATCTGCGCGGCTTCAACAGGATGCTGTCCGGTATGGCCACCTTACCGATATCGTGCAGCGGAGAGGCATGCTGGATACATTCGACAAATTCCGGGAGAATGTGTGGTGCATAGGGTGATGCGTCGCCCAGTCGCTCCGCCAGCAACCGGCAGTATTCCCGCACCCGTTCCAGGTGTTCTCCCGTATCCCCATCCCGCTGCTCGGCCAGTCTCGCCATGGCGAAAATCGTTGCCTGCTGTGCCTCCGACAACTCCCTGATCTTCCGTTCCACCAACCGCTGGGTTTCCAACCTGTCCTGGAGAATGCTCAATCTGAGGTGCAGCGCGATCCGAGCCCGCAACTCAGGAAAATGGAACGGCTTTGTGACGTAATCCACGGCACCCGCATCGAAGGCCCTGACCTTGCTTTCCGTGTCGTCCACCGCGCTCAGGAAAATCACGGGTATTTTCTTGGTCCGGGGATTTTGCTTGAGCCACCCGCACAGTTGGATGCCATCCATGTCCGGTATTCTCATGGCCAGCAGGATCAGGTCGGGGGCGGAGTTCTCCAGGGCAGACACGGCCAGTTCACCAAGGGGGTAGATCAACATCTTGCCGCAGCACTGGCTCAGCATTCCGCTGAGTAGGGCATGGGTTTCCAGGTCGTCGTCAACAAGTATGATTTCTGACTCTTGCATGCGCGTTTGCTCTCCGGGTATCTGTACATTCCAAACCGTAGTAGCAGTAAGCGTGCCACGGAAGGTCGGCGGAAAAAATCCTCATTAATAAGCTGGTTGCGTATATCATTACGGCAGCGCACCTGCGACAACGGTTGACACGCGGGAAACACTTGTCGTTGCGAGACCACGGAGCGCAATAGGTACGGGAGTTCGCACTAGAGGAGAGAAAGCCTGTTTTGTCGCCGGAGTCGGCAGACCGAGAAGATCGATTGTTTGCGGGATTTTTTTGAGCGGGGTACTCCGCCCTACACCGGCGCAAGAAGCTCTTTACTCCGCGACAGCTTCTTGTTGAGTGCCTGACGGCTGATACCGAGAAACGAGGCAGCCAGCTTCTGATTTCCATTGGCGAGCGCCAGTGCGTGCCGTATCAGGAACTCCTCGGCTTCCTGCAAGGTAAAGGGGCGACCCGTATTCCGGTTGAGGAGTGACTGTTCATCCACCGGTTTCAGCGGCTGTGGCGGATTGCTCCCTTCGCTGCTCAGGCCGATCGCATCAAGGAAGCTCTGCATGGAGAGCACCCCCTTGCCGTGGCGGGCCACGGCATCGAACACCATTGACTGAAGTTGGCGGATATTGCCCGGAAAGTCGTAACTTGCCAGGTAGGCGTACAGTTCGCGCGGCGGTGTCGGTTTGTTTCTGCTGAGCGCTAGGGCGGCGTCGCCCAAAAAACGGTCCACAAGCAGGGGAATGTCTTCGGTGCGCTCCCGAAGGGGCGGGATGTGGATGTGGTGCGCACTAAAGCGATAATAGAGGTCCTGGCGGAACAGGTTTGCCCCGATCATCTCCTGGAGGTTCCTGTTGGTTGCTACGATAACCCGAGCATCGGTGGACTTGGGTATGTCCGAGCCGAGGGGGAAGTATTCATGGTTCTGGATAAGCCGCAGCAGCTTAACCTGTGACGAGATGCTCAGGTCGCCAATCTCGTCGAGAAATATGGTCCCTCCCGCAGCCTGGACGATAAGGCCGTCACGCTTCTGGTGCGCCCCGGTGAAGGCGCCCTTGACGTGGCCGAAGAGGGTGTCGGCAAACATCTGGTCATCGAGCCCTGCCACGTTCACCGCCACGAAACTGCCGCTTCGGCCGCTGGCATGATGAATCGCCCGGGAAATCAGTTCCTTTCCCGTCCCTGTCTCACCGGTGACGAGCACCGGCTGACCGGTACGGGAGATGGCCTCCACATACTGGAAGATTCGTTTCATCTTGCCGCTGGTGCCGGTGGTGATCCCGGCAAAGGCATCCTCGTGCTCAAGGTGGTCGGACAGGAGGTTCTTCTTGAGCGTCGATACCTCCGACCTCAGGTCGTGCGTCTCCATTGCCCTGGCCACGCTCGCCAGGAGCCTGCTCTCCTCCACCGGTTTGACGAAATAATCGAGCGCTCCCAGCTTCATGCATTCCACGGCGGTCTCGATCCGGCTCGCGGCGGAGACGACAATGAAGGGAATCTGCGGATACCGGTCTCCCATCATCCTGATGATGTCCATGCCCGAAAGGTGCGGCATATGGAGGTCTAGGATCACCACCGACACATGGCGCTCTGCCAGGACCCCCATCACCTGCCTACTGTCGTTGACCGGTATGATGTTCTGGATGCCGGCGTAGGTGAACATGGTCTCGAAGCTGTAGAGTATCTCCTCCTCATCTTCGACGAGCATGATCGTAAACGTGCTGTCATGAAGCGGCATCATGAGCGTAACCTCGCGCTGTGTTTGTCGCTGGCTGCTGTGTCGCTTCGTCAGGGACATTCTTGATATCTCCGGAGCGTTATCACGACCTTCGTGCCCTTATCCACCCTGGAACTGAATTTCATGGTGCCACCATGGTCCTTGATGATCGACGCGGATATGGAGAGACCGAGCCCGGTCCCCCCCTCGTCGAGGCGGGTCGAAAAGAAGGGTTCGGTGATGCGATCCATTATGTCGGCCCCGATCCCCCGTCCTGCGTCCCGGACCGTCACCACGAGATTAGACCTTCCCGAATGGCCGACCGAGACCTGTACCCCCCGCTGCCGGTCCGGAAGCGACTGGAGCGCGTTCATGACGAGGTTGATGATCACCTGTTCCAGCTGTTGATGATTTCCAATCACGTACATCTCGGATTCGGAATGGACAAGGCTGAAATTATCAGTGAAACCTTGAATCTGGTGACCGATGATGCCGAGCGCGTCGTAGATGACCTGAATAATGTTTACCTTGCTCGCGCAGTGCCGGTTGTCGTCTTTCGCTAACCCTTTCAGATTGTCGACGATCTCCTTGATCCGTACGGTTCCTTTCTTGATCCCGCCAAGGAGCTTCGGCACCGTGTCCCGGACACGCTCGAGGGGCATGCCGACAAGTTCTAGCTCTCCCTCCTCGGCGGCGTAGCGTTCCAGGACTGGCACGGCATTCTCCCAGACCGTGGCGAGGAGCGTGGAATTGACCGAGATATAGTTATTGGGATTGTTGATCTCGTGGGCCACCCCCGACACGAGCATGCCGAGCGAGGCAAGCTTGTTGCTGGAGATCAGCTTGGTCTGGAACGACTCCACCTCCTGCTGCATCCGTACCTTTTCCGAGATGTCCCGGATCGAACAATAAATCACGTCCCTGTTATCCAGACGCATCAGCTTGCCCCGTATGGAAACGGGGACACGCTTTCCGTCCTTCCTGAGGAATACGGCCCTGGAAAGGCTGAACCCCTTTCGCCTCTCAATGGTGGCGATAATCTGCGTGAACCGTTCCCTCCCCGCCGCGTCCAGGAGCATCTCGGGGCTCCTGGCGAGCAGTTCCTCTTGGGGGTGGCCGTAGAGCCTCTCCGTGGCCGGATTGACCTTGAAGATTGTCCCATCGCTCATGTCAATGAGGATAATGGCATCCTCGTTCTGCTCGAAAATCTTGCGAAACCATTCCTCTGATCTCTTGATCGTGGTGAAGAGCCGGGCGTTTTCCATGATCGGCGCAACCTGCAGGCTTATGGCGGACAGGAGTTTGAGTTCCATGGCGGTAAAGTCTGGACCGTGGGAGCGGCCCATGGTGATCACGCCAAGGACCTTGTTTTTGAGTCTGAGTGGCGCGCACATCAGGGAGCGGACCTGCGCCCTTCCCTCGACGTAGCGCGTATCGCCCCGCACGTCGTTGACGACTTCCGCCCTGCCGCTGGTGATAACACTTCCCGAGATACCCTTGCCGATCTCGACCCACGCCTGTGGTTCGCAGCCCTCGCCGATTCCGGCAATAACCTGCAGATAGCCGGTGTTGTCGTCGAAGAGCATCAAGGAGGCGTTATCGGCCGGCACCATCCTCAGGGTCTCGTCTATCGCCAGCTGTGCAACATCGTGCAGGTCGAGACTGGTGGCAAGCTTTTCCGTGATGGTATAAAATAGGTTTATTTCACGGTATTTTGACAACGTCTCGGCAATTAGGTCACGTTTATCCTCCTCGGCAGCCAGCACGCCGGAGATGAGGGAGGCCAGGACGGCTGACTTGGGAGTGCCTGTCGCATAGCAGACGATTTCATCGTTCAAGACGACCGGATGGAGTTCGCCTCCCGCCGCCGACGTTCCGGGCATCCTCTCCTCTGAGTCATAGAGTGTCGTGCCCCCCGGCTCTATAAGGACCAGGCCTCCGCCGCACAGATCACTCACCATCCGGATGAAGCCGTTCTTTTTCAGAAGGCGTTTCATGTAACGCTTGCCGCTCGCATTCAAGTTTTCATTTGCTCCGTTTCTCGGCGGGCCACCCCGAGAAATTGCCCAGTCACGTTAGCGCGCCTTACCGGCTGAGCCAATCGGCTCTTATACATATATGCCTGCTATCCTTAAAAGACAACTTCGCAAACAAAATATGTTTTATTATAGCGAACTGGGCAATTGCCCATCAAGTATCAACATGGCGCGGGAGTTTCCCGGCATCCACGCGGGGAGCCGGGACTCCGGACAGGCCTACCACTCGCTTGGGGGTAAAACCGGTGCGAGGGATCATGCGTGCTCATACTGCATCAGAATGACATTCATGATCTCCTCGAACTGATTGAACAACTCCGTGTTATAGGCCCCGGCCCTCGCCTCTTCGCGCATCAGCTTCAATGCATCCTCGTGCGTCATGCCGTTGCGCTTGCGGTGCGACCTGTACCTGTCTGTAGTCAGGGCGTTGTAGACGTCGCAGAGGATCGTAGCCTGGGCGGTTATGGGGATGGCGGCGCCCTTGGCCCCGGTGGGGTAGCCACTACCATCGTACCGTTCATGATGATGGCGGACAATGTCGAGCACGCTCTTGCTGAACACTCCCAATTGTTGCATAAATTCATACCCCTGCTGGGTATGCTGTTTCAATTTGTGGAACTCCACGCCACAGAGAGCGTCCGGCCGGTCCAGAACCCCATCGGAGATAAGAGCCATGCCCATATCATGAAAAAGCGAGCCGATACCCACATCTGTCAACCCGTCAAGATTCATGTCGAACAAGTTCTCGTGCATCAGCAGGTTAAGCGCCGCTACTTGGACACTGTGTCCGAAAATGTAATAATTGAGGCCAGTGACCGTCCGCAGCGACTCTATTCTCTCTTTTGCCGTGGATGAGTATTGATGCAACAGCATAAGGTGAATCAGGTTGACGTAGCGCTCCTGGCAGGAGACCAGTTCCGGCCTCTCGAACACGTCAATAAGGTAGTTGACCACCGTCTGGTACAGTATGCGTCCCTTGACGATACCGCTGATATCTTTCCGTTCGAGCATTTCCGCGAGATTGTTCTCCAGGTAGTCGTTGATCTCCATCATATCGCCGGCCCTGATATAGAGGAACTCCATGAAATTTCGCTCCAGACGAAGACGATCGTCCTCGGTAAACTTCCGCTCCGGAGTCTTGTACATGACAAAGTTGCCGTTGACCTTCATGTACAGCGCCACATCGGGAAAATAACCAGGGGTGATATAATCAATGCTGATCGGTCTCCAATAACGGTATTTCATGGTATTCCTCGATAATGAATTCAGAATGAAGAATGATTCGATACGTGCGAACGTGATGAGGCCGCAGCCGGAAACAGCCTAACTTTTCAACATATTCCTCTTCAGTTCCCGAATAATCTCGACCTGACGCTGATGGAGGAAACATGAGAGGGTGTTCTCCGTCACGCTTGTATGCTCGAAGAGTATGATGCAGTTGCTGGTAAATCCCTCGTGGACGCGCAGCACTCTTGCCGAAAATCCGACCTCCCTAATCAAGTCGTGATACAATAACAGCAAATTGAGGATTATGGA
>JAJZQA010000123.1 GCA_021810985.1 Deltaproteobacteria bacterium | reverse complement strand
TTTGATCTGCCGGTGGAGTCTTTCAGCGGCGGCTGGAAAATGCGCATTGCCCTGGCCCGCATCCTGACGCTCAAGCCCGATGTGCTGCTCCTGGACGAGCCCACCAACCACCTGGATGTGGAATCGATCGTTTGGCTGGAGGAATGGCTTTCCGGCGAGTTTGACGGTGCGCTCCTCATGACGAGCCATGACCGTGATTTCATGAACCGGGTCGTGACCCGGATTATCGAGGTGGCCAACAAGAGCGTGACTTCCTACAGCGGCAACTACGATTTTTACGAGCGGGAGCGCGACATTCGCCTGGAGCAGTTGCTGGCCAGTCACAAGCGGCAGCAGGAGATGCTGGCCAAGGAAGAGGAGTTCATTGCCCGTTTCGCAGCCCGCGCTTCCCACGCCGCTCAGGTACAGTCGCGGGTCAAGAAGCTGGAGAAGATCGAACGGATCGAGATTCCAGCCGAAGAGCGGGTGGTACGTTTCGAATTCAAGGAGCCGCCCCGTAGCGGTGATGACGTGGCGGTGTTTGACGGTCTCTCAAAGAGCTGGAATCTGCCTGATGGCGGGGTGCACCCGGTCTTCAGCGGCGCCTCCGGGATTGTCCGGCGTGGCAGCAAGATCGCGGTGGTCGGGGTGAACGGCGCCGGCAAGTCTACTTTCCTGAAGACCTTGGCCGGATTGACCGAAGCGACCGGCGGGAATGTCAATCTCGGCGCCGCGGTGGAGCTCGGCTATTTCAGCCAGCATGCCATGGAAGTGCTGGACCCGCGGAAGACCGTCTTTGAAACCGTTCAGGATGCCATGCCATTGGCTAACATCGGTGTGATCCGCAATCTTTTGGGGGCGTTCATGTTTTCCGGGGATGCCGTGGACAAGCGGATCGAGAATCTTTCCGGTGGTGAGAAGAGCAGGGTGGTGCTGGCAACGCTGCTGGGCCGTCCGATCAACTTTCTGGTGCTCGATGAGCCGACAAACCACCTGGACATCCGTTCACGCGAGATACTCCTGGATGCCCTGAAGGGCTTCACCGGCACCGTGGTGCTGGTGAGTCACGACCGGCATTTCCTGCGCAGCCTGGTGGACCGGGTCTTCGAGATAGACCATGGTGAGATGCGGGTTTTTGAGGGGGACTACAGCTATTATCTGGAGAAGACTCGAGACGATTCAACCATCGCCGCCTGACAGGGGAAAGATTTTTCTCTTTAACCGCGTGCCTCAAGCGTTCTTGCCACCATCAGCTGGAAAAGCTCTTCCAGGCTTTGCTGTACCTCGATAGAATCGATGATGCCGAGCGCCCGGGCAATCGCTTCAAAGGTTGCCAGACCTTCGGGGTGGTTTTCTTTTCTGACACCCCAGCCGGTTTTTGGCCCTTCCGGGAGGCGGACCATGGTGGCATGCTCCAGACCAGGGAGCCTTCGGCCCATGCGCGCGGCCTGACGCCAGTTGCCGTCCGGCACCACCAGGTTGACCGGCCTGGGGTCTTCAGCCAGAAGGGAACTGCTCAGAATACGGGCCTCTTCCCCTGGATAGAGGAGCAGCGTCCGGCGATGTGCCGTGTCGAGATCCTGAAGGTTGAGTGGCTGCTCCTGGTGGCCCTGGATGCGGAGTTCGCTGTTGCTGAGTGTTGCAAGCGCCAGGGGGCCGGTAGCGGTCGGCTTGGCCCACTCGCGATGATGCATGACCAGAATCAGGCGGGTGGCAAGGTTGTGCCGGGGTATGGCACTGCAGATGCAGAGGCGGGTGTGCAGCCGGCAGTGAGGACAACGTTCGCTTCGTTTAGATCGGGTACCCATTACCTCACCCTAGCACATTTCTGTCGTGAGTGAAATTGCCGATTCTTTTCCAGCGTGGAAATCCGGCGTTCTCTGGTATAACGTTACCTGATGCACGGCCGAAACGTGCCGGGCGCATTAGTAAATACAAAAACCGAATCCCCCGAAGGAGGGGCACATGAAGAATAGTAAGCAATCGGAACTCTGCCGTCTGTTGACACTGAGGGTTGCCCGCATAGATGCGAGCGGCATCTGGCTGGAGGCCGGAGATCAGTTGGCGCACCTTCCGCGGCGGGAGGCACGTGATACCGTGACGGGGGAATATCTGGAAGCTTTCCTCTATCGGGATGTGGCCGGGGAGCTGCAGGCTACCTGTCGGCAGCCGCTTGCCCAGGCCGGCGAATTTGCCTGTTTGAGGGTGCAGTCGGTTGGTCCCCATGGGGCTTTTCTCGACTGGGGTCTGGCCAAGGACTTGCTCGCACCGTTCAGTCTTCAGCCGGAGCGGATGCAGGTTGGCGAAAGCTACCTGGTCATGGTCGAGCTCGATCCGCAGGGCCGTCCCTTTGCCAACGCCCATATCGAGGACTGCCTGGACTTCGAGTGGCCAGATCTTCGCGATGGGCAGCCGGTGGAATTCCTCATCTGGCAGTTCACCGATCTCGGTGCCAAGGTTATTGTCAATCATCGCTACCCTGCCTTGCTCTACCGTGACGAGTTGCCGGCCGGTGCCACGGTCGGTCAGCACCTTACCGGATATGTGAAACGTCTGCGGGAAGACGGCAAGCTTGATGTCACGCTGCGCAAGGTTGGGGCTGAGGGGGTTGCGGATGCCCGGCAGGTGATCCTGAACGCTTTGGAAAAACAGGGTGGTAGTTTGCCCCTGCACGATCAGAGTTCCCCGGCGGCTATTCAACAGGCGCTGGGCATGAGTAAAAAAACCTTTAAAAAGGCGGTAGGTGGTCTCTACAAGGACGGCTTTGTGACGCTGACTACTGACGGGGTCCGGCTGACGGGAAAAGGTTCCAATAGCTAACCGCACCTGGATACATATACAGGTACACTTTTGGAAACACCCTGGGTATTTACGGCATTGCAACAGCTCCAAGCTTGACATTTCTCGACATACAGTCCACCGTGAAGAACTAACGGACGAAAGGAGCACCTTGTGAATCAATACGATGTGAACTATCCACGAACAGCCGACCAGATCGTAATCGCCCAGAATACACTTATCCGGCAAGTTTATGCCTGGATGGGCGGCGGCCTGCTGCTTACCGCGCTGATGGCCATGGCGACGATCTCCTCGCCGGCCCTGTTCAGCGCCATTATCGGCAACCGCCTGGTCTTCTATGCTTTGATTATCGGAGAAATCGGTCTGGTGATCGGCATTTCCCGAGCCATTAACAAAATCAGCGCTTCCGTAGCGTCTTTCCTGTTTCTGCTCTATGCCGCAATGAACGGCGTTACCATGTCGGTCATTTTTGTAATTTACACCGCTGAATCCATAACCTCGACCTTTGTGATCACGGCGGCAACGTTCGCTGCCATGAGCGTGTTCGGCTACGTAACGAAGCGAGATCTGAGCGGTTGGGGGAGTTTCCTTTTCATGGGTTTGATCGGTGTGGTGATCGCCTCGTTGGTCAATATCTTTGTCGGCAGCAGCGCGGTCTCCTGGATTATTTCCGTGATCGGGGTGATTGTTTTTACCGGATTGACGGCGTACGACACCTGGAAGATCAAAGCCATGGCAGCAACCGGCGTGGAAGGGCGCAAGCCAGCAATTCTTGGAGCGCTGACCCTCTATCTAGATTTCATCAACCTCTTTCTCATGCTCCTGCGTTTGCTTGGAAGCAGGCGCTGATTTCTTGGCAAGAGCTGTGCAGCTGTTGCCAGCCTCACCCTTACACCGGCAGAATTTGAAGATCCTGCCATCAGGAATTGAAACACGATGACGATACGTTGGTTTCCCGGACATATGGGCAAAGCCCTGGAGCAGATTGAAGAGCAGATCAGGAAGATAGATGTGGTTATCGAGGTGCTGGATGCCCGTCTGCCTGTTTCCAGCTCCAACCACAAACTTGCGGCGTTACGCAATAACAAGGTCTGGATCAAGGTGCTGAATAAAAATGACCTGGCAGACCCGGCCGTTACCAAGGCCTGGGTGCGGGACTTTCACTTGCAGGCGGGAGTGCGTGCTTTGCCGCTATCGGCAAAAAAACATGCGGACACGAAACCGTTGATCAAGCTTTGCAAGGATCTCGTGCCGCGTCGCGGCCAACCCGGTTTTCCGGTTCGCGCGATGGTGGTGGGCATCCCCAATGTGGGCAAATCAACTCTGATCAATACTCTCGCGGGGAGAAGTGTTGCCAAAGTGGGAGATCGTCCGGCAATCACAAAATCTACTCAGCAGATCGACCTGCGCAACGGCATCGTGCTGTCCGACACACCCGGAATGCTTTGGCCGGATATGGAAGACCAGCAGGGGGCCTATCGCTTGGCCGCCAGCGGCGCCATTGGCGACAATGCCCTGGATTATACATCGGTCGGCCTTTTTGCCGGAGAGTACCTGCTGCGCCGCTACCCCGAGCTGCTGAAAGATCGCTACGCCCTGCAGGAGTTGCCCGAATCCGCCCACGACCTGATGGTCGCTGTCGGACGGAAGCGGGGACTTTTGGCCACTGGCGGGGTTGTGGATCTGCACCGGGCCTCAGAGGCCTTTCTGCGGGAACTGCGGGCCGGCAAGATTGGCAGAATCAGCCTCGAAGAGCCGCTCAAGGAATTGCCCGCAACCGAGTGACACAAGCATACGTGCCTGTTTCGTTCGCTGCGGGCGCCTCTCCGCATGTTGTATCCCACGCACTTCCCCTACCTGCGGTAATCCCTGTCCCGATCATCGTATCGATTCCGGTCATCGTATCGATCCCGGTCCCGGTCCTGATGATGATCTCTGTCCCTATGTCTGATCTCTTTCGGCCAATGTGATCTCGGCAGATTACTCCAGGGTCCGCTGCGTGATTTTGAATAACTCCAATTATTGTTCTGGTAGAAATAGTAGTAACCGTTCTGATAGTAATAGGGGTCTGTGCCCAGCACAACGACTGCCGGAAGTGGCGAGACCGTCACCCCGCCGTATTCCGAAGGTCCTGGTGACACAACACAGGCTGAAAGTATCAGTAACGCGAACAATGAGAAAATTACGCACTTTTTCATGATGATCCTCCTCGTCCCCCCATGTAGTCTCGGTGCTATTTCATATATATAAGTTTACGACTTTAAAGCGTGATAACAAGGTGCTGACTTCCACTGGGCATGAATCATGCGGATGAACCTCGCTGATACCTTTACAGATGTACACCTGCATGAGACGTGACGGAAATCAGTTGTTGGGGGAAGCGCATCCGGAAATAAATGCTACAATCTCTGGGAACGATGCTGTTTTCATTACCGGAAACAATCAACAACGAGGAACTTCATGAACTATCCCGTGTGGTATTTGCCCGACATTGGCGGTGGTATCCTTATTGCCCTGATATCCATTATTCACGTTTTTCTGTCTCATTTCGCGGTGGGCGGCGGGCTCTACCTGGTCCTGGCGGAGCGGAAGGGGTTGCGCGAGAATAACCCCGCAATGCTGAATTTCACCAAAAAGCACGCAAAGTTTTTTCTGCTTGTCACCATGGTTCTGGGCGGGATAACCGGAGTCGGGATCTGGTTCGTCATTTCCCTGGTCAACCCGGCGGCCACCTCGGTTCTGATTCACACCTTTGTCTTTGGCTGGGCCACGGAATGGGTATTCTTCCTGGTCGAGATTGTTGCCATCTTTGTCTACTACTACTGTTTCGACACTATGGCGCCGAAAACTCACCAGAAAGTGGGCTGGATCTATTTTATTGCCGCCTGGTTGAGTCTCTTCGTCATCAACGGCATTGTCGGATTCATGCTCACTCCGGGCAATTGGCTGGCGGACGGATCTTTCTGGTCCGGTTTCTTTAACCCTTCCTTCTGGCCGGCACTTTTTTTCCGGACATTCGTTTCCTTGATGCTTGCCGGGGTCTACGCCTTTATCACCACGGCATTTCTGCGTGATAAGGATCTGAAAACGGTTATGACGCGCTATTCGGCCCGCTGGGTTCTGGTCTCACTCCTTGCGGCAGTGCCGTCCGGTTACTGGTACCTGTCAATTTTGCCGAGTCAGGCCCGCGGTCTGGTGGAAGGCGCCTCACCAACGATACGGCTGGCGGTGCAGTATGGTCTGCTCGGGGTGATTCTGCTGCTTGCCGGGACTCTCATCCTTCTGCTTGCGAAACCGGCGTATCATTCAAAATCGGTATCTTTCCTTGTTTTTGTCAGCGCGTTTCTGTTTATGGGGGCCTTTGAATGGACTCGCGAGGCGTCACGGCGCCCTTATGTCATAGATGGCTACCTCTATTCCAACACCATCTTTGAAAAGGATCTTGAAGAAATCAACCGGGAGGGTTTCCTGCACGAAGCCCGCTGGGTTTCCACCCGGGCGGTAGGGGAGGGCGATCAACTGGAAGCGGGCCGCGAGATTTTCCGGAACCAGTGCTATGCCTGTCACACCGTGCGTGGTCTGAATAACCCGATTGTCCTCAGGACCGCGGCCATGGACTATCCGGCCTTGCTGAATTACCTCGGCAGAATGCATGACATCAGGTACTTTATGCCGCCTTTTGCCGGCAACGAGGCGGAGCGCAAGGCCCTGGCCTATTTTATCATCAAGGGATTGCACGGAAAGGACGTTGCCGTGCCGCGGGAGCAGTCCCAAACAGCTCAGTCGGAGGGCGGACAGCTGTTTGCTCGTCATTGTGTGCTCTGTCATCCCGAGAGTCTCGTGAAGTCGCGGACCGCCGGCTGGGACAGGAGTAAAATCCGCTGGGCACTCGACAATTTGAACAAGCTTCAGAGTGCCATGCCCGATTTCCAGGGGACGCCGCGGGAAAAAGATCTGATCGCCGATTATCTCCATGGGCTCCAGACCGCCGGCGATCCTGAAAGCGCGGAAGAAGGAGCGGAGGTATTCGAAAGAAGCTGCGCCGTTTGTCACACCCTGCGTGGTGGAGCGAACCCGCTCGTGCCGAAGATGTCCGGTTGGACCAAGGATCAGGTTCGAGTTTCTCTCGACCACCTGGAGAAACTCAAGGGCGGGATGCCGCCTCTGCAAGTACCTGCTGCCGAAAAGGAGGCCCTGGCCGGTTTTCTCTATCGTTCACTGCAAGGAGAATCGCGATGACTGCCCTGATACCGGCACCCGATACGTTTCCCGCTGCCTGGGAACTTTTCAATTTTCTGCTGCTGCTGGTCTTTCCCTTGCACCTTATCCTGATGAATGCCATGGTCGGGACCACCGCCATAGCCGCCTACGCTCTGCTGAAAAAGGATCAAACCCTGCAAGGGCTTGCCTATGAACTTGCCAAGGTAATCCCCTTCCTGATTGCCTTCGCGGTAAATCTTGGTGTTGCCGCGCTCCTGTTTCTTCAGGTTGCCTACGGGCAGTTTTTTTACACCGGCTCCATCATGATGGGGGTCTACTGGCTGGCGGTGGTGCCGCTCCTGCTCCTGGCCTATTACGCGGCCTATCTCTTTGACTTTAAATTCCTACGTCTGGAAAAACCGCTGGCGGTATTCCTGATAGCCTTGCCGCTGCTGATTTTCCTGACTATCGCCTTCATCTATTCCAACAACATGACGCTGATGCTCGATCCGGAAGCTTGGCAGGCATATTTCACCACTCAGGACGGTACGCTTCTC
>JAJZQA010000122.1 GCA_021810985.1 Deltaproteobacteria bacterium | reverse complement strand
GCTCTCCGGCAGGTGGGCAAACCCTACGATTTCAATTTCGACGTGGAGTCGAAGGAGCGGGTTTATTGTTCCAAACTGATTTATCTCAGTTATGGCGGAATTGACTGGCCTACCAGGAAATCCCTCGGGCGCGCCACTTTTACCCCCGATGATGTCGCTGCCAAGGCGGTGCCGGGCGGAGACCTGCAGCTGGTGACCTTTTACCATGACGGCAAGTTAGTCAACGACAAGCCTCTTGAGCAGATGGTGCAATTAATGGGCGTTCAAGCTGAAAGGGGGGGATGAGTGCTTCCTCGGGGGGGCGGTAGATTCCGGTGTTGCCAAAGGTTCGCCCTCAGCAAAACCAGGGATTGTCCGGTGAATACCCCTGGAAGCTGCAGTGCAGCGCCGTGGCATTTTCGGTCTCGACAACCCGGCCGATATGTACTTCGACCAACCGCTCTGCTCCGGGGAAGGCGGCAGCGCGGTCCCGGTCCCAGATGATCTTTGCGGTTCCGGAGAGCTGGAGCATCCCGCCGTGCTCGAAATCCAGAAACAGCAGACCGATTTGGGGATTTTCGCAGATATTGCCCAAGGTGTTGAACATGCTGTTGCCATTGTACTCGGGCCAGATGAGAGTCTGTCCGTCAGGAACCTGGATGAATCCGGGAAAACCGCCACGGTGAGAAGCATCGGCACCGCTGGCAGGGTGCATACTCGCCACAAAAAAGGTGTCCGCTTGTCGAATGCGCTGCTGCTGGTCGGCGCGCAGGGTGCCTGCCGCGGCGACCGTTCGCGCAGGAGGAGCCTCCCTGCGCAATTGACAGGCTCGCGCTTGGATATAGCGAGGGCAATTGGCATACACCTGGCGGGCATGGACCGAAAAGCCCGCCGGCTCCATGGTTACACTGCCATTCAGCCGCAGGCGGCGCCGGGTCGCGAAGTCGATCAGGAGCAGGCCGAGCTCGCTGCCGTTCCGAAGCGCCTCGCCCAGGGGATCCTTGGCAGCCGGCCGGGCCGCGATGCGCAGGGTCTGCTCGTCGGCGACCCGCATGAAGCCGGGCTTGCCGCACAGAAGCGAGGCCCAGCACCTGCCATGGCTGTCGGCGGCGCCGAGAACCGCCAGGGGTTGACTCTGAATGAACTCAACGAAAATGTGGGCAATGACCGGATAGATCGTCCGCCCGAGACGGCCCGCTTCTTCCCGTACGCCGACTTGTTCCTGAACCTTGAGCTCACCGGGGTGGTAGATGCTTTCCATGGGTACGCCTCCTTTTAAAGGTCCGGCAGTTTTGCAGACATGACCCGGGCCTTCGGACCTCTTCCATCGGTTTACCCGGTCCATTTGAGACCTTTCGCACAAATCAACGTTGGAGTTAGGCCGGTGTTGCGAGCTTGAGGCCAACGATACCGGCGACGATAAGGCCAAGACTTAACAGCCGCATAGGATTGGCTGACTCACCTAGCAAAACAATTCCCAGGATTGCGGTACCGACGGCACCGACACCCACCCAGACTGCATATGCGGTGCCAACTGGCAGCGACTTCATGGCGATACCGAGCAGCCCGAGGCTAATGATCATTGAGAGTACGGTGCCGACCGTTGGCCAAAGGCGGGTAAAGCCATCGGTGTATTTGAGTCCGACCGCCCAGCCGATCTCGAACAATCCTGCCACAAAAAGACTGAACCAATTCATAAACACCTCTCCCGTACTTCACAAAAGTAGCCCGTCCCCTTTTCGCCCCTGACCCCATGGAATCTTATCATGTCTCGCTTGCTGTGCCTTGCAGAATCTGATCAATGTGAGATGCTTTCTGTGTTGCCGCGAATTTATTGGCATTCGGATTTTTATCAAAACTGGAACACAAATGTTATTTAATTTCTCATAGTAATCTTCAGCGCCGCAACTCCTGTGGAAGAGCAGGTAACCAGCCGAGCTGCAGCACTCCCCATAGTCCGATCAGAATCGCCTCCGCGGCATCGTGTCGAAGCGACGAAGTGCGTGCCGCGCCCGACCACACGATAACTTTCCGGGCAAACTCACCGGCGTGCTTCTTGGCCTCCGGCCCGCTTCGACGTTCGCGCGGCAGGAGAAACAGCTCCCGCCAGACCTCGGACCCGATCCTCCGGACGAGCATGCCGCGCTGGGCGGCTTCCTTCTCCCAGACCACGGCCAAGTTGCCACCGCCTTCGATTACCAGTGCCGCCAGGCCGGGCAGCTCTTTGAGGATGCCGTGGGCGCCGCGCCTGAGGCGCTCGGTGGTGCCGAAGTTGTGCGAGCGGTACCAGATCAGCCTACCGTCTTCTGAATAGAGGGCAAAGCCGGTTTTTAAACCGAGATCAACCGCGAGGAGGGTTTTCATTGTCGTGCCGCACCGACCCTGGAAAATGATTGACTGTTTCATCCTGTGTAGCAAAGACTGGAATCAAACGCCATTGAATTATTACCGGCCAAAGCGGGAGCCGAGACGCAAATTGAAATGTCCTCTTCCTTATGATACGATTGACAAACGTAATTTCAGCCTTATTTCAAAATTCAACACAGCAAAGTGGAGCAGCTACCGTGTCTTTTCGAACCATAGAATGGCGTGACAACAAGGTTGTGATGCTGGACCAGACCAAACTTCCCGGCGAGGAAGTCTATAATGAATACAGCGATTTCAAGAGTGTGGCCGAGGCGATCCGCGGCATGGTCATTAGGGGCGCACCGGCGATTGGTGTGGCCGCTGCCATGGGGATCGCCCTGGGCGCGCGGGAAATCATTGCCGATACCCACGAGTCTTTTTTTCAGCAACTCTCCAATATCTGCGACGTGATGGCCGCGACCCGGCCGACCGCGGTAAACCTGTTCTGGGCGATCGAGCGGATGAAGCGGGTCGCTGAGGCCAACCGGGGCCGGGACCTGAACGGCATTCGCGAGATCCTCCGATTGGAGGCCATTGCCGTGGAGGAAGAGGACCTGCGGATCTGCCGCGCCATCGGCGCCAACGGCGCCGCCGTGATCCGGGAAGGGAGCACCGTTCTTACCCACTGCAATGCCGGCGGTCTGGCAACGGCCGGTTACGGTACCGCCCTCGGTGTGATCCGGGCCGCCCATGATCAGGGCAAGAACATCCGGGTCTTTGCCGACGAGACCCGCCCCTGGCTCCAGGGAGCGCGACTGACTGTTTGGGAACTGATGAAGGACAACATCCCGGTCACCCTGATAACCGACTCCATGGCCGGCTATTTCATGAAAAAGGGCGAAATCAGCTGCTGCGTAGTCGGGGCCGACCGCATTGCCGCCAACGGCGATACCGCGAACAAGATCGGCACCTATTCCGTGGCGGTATTGGCCAAGGAAAACAAGATACCGTTCTATGTTGCCGCACCCCTGTCCACCTTCGACCTCTCCCTCGAGTCCGGGGAGGCGATTCCGATCGAGGAGCGGCATGCCCGCGAGGTCTCCCACCTGGCCGGTTTTTCCGTGGCCCCGGTTGGGGTCAAGGTCTGCAACCCGGCTTTCGATGTGACCCCGGCCCGCTACATTACCGGCATTATCACTGAAAAGGGTGTGCTTTCCGGTGATTTCCGTCGCCGCATCAGTGAAGTGGTGGGAAAATGACCGACCGCTCCGGCCTGGCGGGCGAATTCCGCGACTGTCTGGCTCTCCCGGAGTCGGAGGAAAACAATCAGCTCCTTGAGACACTCCTTGACGCCCGGGGTTTTTCGCCTCCGGCCCGCTCACTGGCCAATCTGCGGCTTCTTGCTCCCTTGCTGGAACCCGGACTGCTGGCGGAAATCATCGCCGCCGCCCTTGATACCCCCTCTCCGGACCAAGCTCTCAACGGCCTGGAGCGTATTTCCGGCGTGGTCAGCCGCGAGGACCTTTTGCTTGTCTGCTCTGATCCGCTGCGGCGTAGCCAGGTCCTGGTCCTCTGCGGTTCCTCTCCCTTTCTCACCTCGATCTTTTTTCGCTGCCCAGCCTCCTTCCATGATCTTTTCGTGCGTGGCGGTATCGATTCGGCCAAGACCTACCACGAAACTGTTGCGCAATTGCGGGCTCTGGTCCCGGAATCGGCCGGATATAAAGAGCTGTTTCCCCTTTTCCGTCGCTTCAAGTATGCCGAGGTGTTGCGGATTGCCGCCCGAGATCTGAACGGTCTTGCCTCTCTCGAAGAGGTGATGGGGGAGTTGGCCGATCTGGCAGCCGCTGCATTGCAGATTGCCTATGAGGTCTGCCGCCGCCTGCAGATCACGGAACACGGCGCTCCGCTGATGCGGACCCCGCATGGCGAGAAAGAGGCTGATCTGGTCATCCTCGGCATGGGCAAGCTGGGCGGCCGGGAACTGAACTTCTCCTCGGATATTGACCTGATTTACTTTTACTCCTCCGATGACGGAGAAACGGCCGGGGTGCCGCAGCCCGACGGCTCCCGGAAAGGCCGCATCTCCCTCCACGCCTTTTTTGTCAAACTTGCAGAAATGATCAGCAAGGTTGTCTCCCAGGTGACCGAAGACGGTTTCGTCTTCCGGGTCGATATGGGTTTGCGGCCGGAGGGGAAGAGCGGCGATCTGGCCCTCTCTCTGCGCTCTGCGGAGATCTACTATGAGTCATGGGGGCAGTCATGGGAGCGTTCGGCGATGCTGAAAGCCTGGCCGGTTGCCGGGTCGATGGATTTGGGGGAGGAATTCCTGCGGATGATCGAGCCGTTCATCTACCGGAAATACCTGGACTATACCCTGGTGGAAGACATGATGTCGATGAAGAAGAAGATCGACACTTCCCTGGCCCGGGATCGGGGCAGGGAAGAGAATATCAAGTTGGGCCGGGGCGGGATCAGGGAGATCGAGTTTTTTATCCAGGCCCTGCAGCTGGTCTTTGCCGGCAAGAATTCCGCTCTGCGTCAGCGGAATTCGCTCCAAGCCCTGTCCGACCTGAAGAATGCCCACATCATCAGTGAGCAGGACAGCCAGGCCTTGTGCGAGGCCTACCGCTTTCTCCGTACCGTGGAGCACCGGATTCAGGTGGTGAATGAGCGTCAGACCCACAGCCTTCCGAGCACCGAGGAAGAGATGCGGCTCCTGGCCCGGCGCTGTGGTTTCCTGGGCGAAGACGGGCCGGAGGTATTTCGGGCGATCCTGGAAAACCATCGGCAGCAGGTTTCCGCCCGCTACGGTGATTTGTTCCTGTCCCGCGACAAGCGCAAGGAGGAGGTTGCCCCGGAGATTTCTTTCCTTTTCGATCCGCATGCCGATCCGGACCTGGTCAAGGACATGCTAGCTGAGCGCGGCTTTGAAGAGGTTGACACTGCGTATGAGAATCTGCTGCTGCTGCGGGATGGTCCGCCCCGCGCCAAACTTGCACCCCGCAACCGGCGGTTGCGGGAAGAGATCGCGCCGTATCTCTTTCTCGAAATCATCGCAACGCCCGATCCGGATCTGGCCCTGGCCAATCTGGAAAAATTTCTTCGCGCCGTCGGGGCGAGAACCAGTTTCTATGCGCTGCTGGCGGAAAACCGGGAGATTGCCAAACTGCTGATTCCCCTGTTCGGTATGTCGGAGTTTTTGTCGAAGATCTTTATCCTTGCCCCGGAACTCCTTGATGCCATGGTTTCCCGCTCCTTCCCGCCGCGGAAAAATTTGGCCGACTCAAAGGCCGAACTGGCCTTCCTGTTAGGTCAGGCTGACGATTTCGAACAGAGCCTTGATATCCTGCGCAGGTACCGCAATGAGGAGTTTCTGCGTATCGGCATGCATGACATTGACGGACATTTGGACCAGACCGAGATCGCCGGGCAATTGACAATTCTTGCCGAGGCTTGTCTCGATGCCGCCATTGAAATTGCCCTGCGGGAGCTTTCCCGCTTCGGTATGCCAACCTGCCTGGATGAAGCTGGCGAGGAGCGGGAGGCCCAATTCGTGGTGATTGGCATGGGCAAGTTCGGCGGTGCGGAACTCAACTACCATTCGGATCTCGACATCATCTATGTCTATGACTACCAAGGCAACACCAATGGCGAACGTCGCATCACCAACCGCGAGTATTTCGCCAAACTCGGGCAGAAAATCATCTTGATCCTCTCCACCCCCACCCGGGAGGGGTATGCTTATAAAATCGATACGCGTCTCCGGCCTTCGGGAAATGCCGGTCCGCTGGTCACTTCGCTGGAATCATTTGAGAGCTACCATCGCGAAGAGTCGCAGGTCTGGGAGCGGCAGGCCCTGACCAAGGCGCGGTTGGTGCATGGCGAAGGGCCTCTCCGGGAGAGTATCGAACAGGTCATCAGCGAGACGGTCTATGGCAGCGGCGCGGATGAAGAAGTGCGGGAGGAAATTCATCGATTGCGGATGCGCATGGAGCATGAGCTGGCGCGGGAGACCGCCGGGAGTTACAATATCAAGACCGGGCGCGGCGGCATGGTTGATGTGGAGTTCGTGGTGCAGTACCTGCAGCTGAAATGCGGCCGGGACTTCCCGGAGATCCGGCATGTCGCGACCCTCGAGGCACTGAAGGCTATTCGCGACGCAGAACTGATCACTCAGGAAGATTTCCAGGCACTTCAGGATGGCTACACTTTCCTGCGCCATCTGGAAAACCGGCTGCGGTTGATCCATGACTACTCAATGAATGCTCTGGGTGGTTCGAAAAGTTACCTGAACAGGCTGGCCCGGCGGCTGGGTTATGAGGAGAAACTCCGGAACCCGGGTGAGGCGCTGATGGCCGACTATGAACGGATCACCATAGGGGTGCGGCAGGTCTACGACCGTGTCCTGGGAGGCTGATGAAAAACTATTGCGGGATCGATCCGCGGCGTTACCACTCGTTCGAAACCTCAATCTATTCAACGGTACGTTTCGGCTGCTCTCTCGCTTGTGCGCCATCATACTTCAGCGCGCAGGCGTCGACGTTTTTCAACAACCTGCTGAATGATAGAAAAAGCCCCGGATTGTTCCGGGGCTTTTTTCGTGGTGGTGACGTTGGGACGGGACTGGTGTGAGTTCACTCGTTTACCGCCAAATTTTCTGTTGCCAGTACCACCCGTTCGTCTCTGATGGCGGCCTGATGGGAGCTGTGCTGAATCAACGTATAAAAATTCAGGTACTTGACCACCTCCGCGGGTTGAGAGGTCTTTCTGCCGAAATATCTGCCGGGGTGGGTAAAGACATCGGTTACCACCTTGTCATCGTAGAGGGCAAAATCGAAAGAGTTGTTGGTATCCCTGCCGCTGATACCACTCACAACCGGAAGTTCTTCGCGAAAGGCGATGCGGACGTCGATGCCGTCGCGTAAATGGCCCAGGATGATCTTTTGCACTGAAGCTTCAGCCAGTGCGTCATGATTGATGACGAAGGTGCGGGTCAGCTTGACGTTTCTCTGCAGGGCGCGCAGGTTTGCCTGGTAGAAGTTGAGCAACGCCCCGCGGCAATCCCAGCCTTCCGTGAGGGGATCAACCGCGTTCACCTGCCGGACTGCCTGGTCCATCTGTTTTGCTGCCTCAAGATAAAACTCGCTTTCTTCGAGGGGAATGTACCCCTGCTGCAGCAGTTGAATGGTTTTCATGGTTCCGGCCATGATCTCCTCGGCCTTGGTTCGGCATTCCGGGTCGATAATTTCGGCAAGGGCAAAGGTTGTTTCATGCGCTT
>JAJZQA010000121.1 GCA_021810985.1 Deltaproteobacteria bacterium | reverse complement strand
TCCGCCCTGGAGAAGGAGTACTCGAAGTTCATGTGATCGGTATAGGTGCCGTCAAGAATTGCGGCAACGTCTTCGGTGAAGACCAGCTCCTCATCCGTCGGGATAACGAATACCTTGATCGGGGAATCGTCAGTCGTGATGAGGCATTCCTCGCCCTTGACCGCGGCGCGATTCCTCTCGGGATCGAGATGGATGCCCATGTGCTCAAGGTTTTCACAGGCCATTTCACGGATCTGCCAGCCACGCTCACCAACGCCGGCGGTGAAGACAACCGCGTCAAGCCGCCCAAGAACAGCCATATAGCTGCCGATATACTTGCGCAGACGATATGCTTCGATATCCATGGCAAGCTTGCAGGTCTTGTCACCCTTCTCGGCATGGGCTGTCACATCGCGGCGGTCGGTAAATTTGCCGGTAATGCCGAGAATACCGCTCTTCTTGTTGAGAATGCTATCGATTTCAGCGGCGGAAAGGCCCTCGATCTGCATCATGAAGCCGGGGATCGCCGGATCGATATCGCCGCAGCGGGTACCCATTACGGCGCCCTCGAGGGGAGTCAGACCCATGCTGGTATCGACGGACAGGCCATTCTTGATGGCGGTATGGGAAACACCGTTACCGATGTGCATGGTGATGATGTTGCAGTCTTTCGCTTTTTTCCCCAGCAGAACCGCGGCCCGCTTGGAAACGTAGAGGTGCGAGGTGCCATGGAAACCGTAGCGGCGAACACCGTAACGGACATACCAGTCGTAAGGCAGCGGGTAAATGTAGGCATACTCCGGCATGGTCTGATGGAAGGCCGTGTCGAAGATGGCCACGTTCGGGACATCGGGGAGAACCGCCATCATCGCCTCGATACCGGCGATATTGGGCGGATTGTGCAGAGGAGCAAGGTGCTGCACCGCTTTCACCGCATCGAGCACGCTCTCATCGATCAGCACTGATTGGGTGAACTGCTCGCCACCATGGACAACCCGGTGGCCGACAGCGGAAATCTCTCTGATGTCATTGATGACACCATGCTCCGGATCGGTCAGGGTTTTGATGATCAGGTCCATTGCAACGGTGTGGTTCGGGCACTCGTGCTCGACCTTGTACTTCTGACGGCCCGGCACTTCCTGCTGTATGAAAGAGCCTCCGACAACAACCCTTTCAACAACACCCTTTGCAATAAGCTCCTTGCGACTCCAGCTGTAGAGCTGGTACTTGACAGACGAACTGCCACAGTTAATGGCGAGAATATCCATTTACTTCCTCCCGGTATAAATTTAATTTCTGAGTATGGATTGAGGTGGTCGAGGTAATCAGGTATGCCTGGAACGACAACACTGGCGTTTACTGAGGCAAAGTAAATAACCGCTATTATATACAATAGTGTTTCGGCGATTTCAACAGTTTTGTTGATCTCCACACCGGTAGCGGCGTGACATCATGACAGCTAAACGTTCAAATTAATTATGTTTTGTTGCAATGGTGGAAAAAATCGCCGGGAGCGCCGCAAAGGAACAACTTTTCTCTTTCCTAAGAATTTAATTATAAATAAAATTATTTATTATAACCAAATATGCCGATTGGCCAGCCCCAATCAGCAACGCTTCACCAGAATTGAACGGCAGCGTCACTGAAGGGTGATTTTTCGCAGAAAAACCAGAACTTTTGCAAAAGCAGCGGCAAGATTTTTTTCGGCAGAAGCACTCAAACCCTCACCATACCCGAAATCAATCCCGGGAATGGTAAGCTGCCAGGCGGGAAGAGCAGCACCACGCAGAAGTTCCGCGTAGCAAAGGAGCTCCGCGGGGGAGAAATGGTGTCCAAGTACGGGTGAAGGACTCACCCCACTCAGCGGCTGGATAGAAACGGCATTTTCCCCGGAGCAGCCACTGACAGAGGCATCAAGAAACAGAACTGCCGTAATATCGGCCGCGGCCAGGTCTTGAGCAAGCTCAGGAACCAGCTGCTGCACCGTGATCACTCGCAGGTCATCACGCCCACCCCGTGCCGCAAGCATTCCGGCAAGGGCCGGACCGGAGCCATCATCCCGGCGCAGAGGATTTCCATAACCGATCAACAGCAGCATACATCACCCGGAAATCAGCGACTGCACAGCATATCAGCCACGCGAAAACTCCTGCACCACACTGCCGTCGGGAGATATGACCCGGATCACCAGCGGCATCCGTCCGACAGCATGGGTAGAGCAGCTGAGGCACGGATCGTAGGCCCGAATCCCGTGCTCTACCCGATTGAGCATCCCTTCCGTCACCGAATCCCCCTGCAGGTACTTCCTGGCGATGTTGGTGATCGTCCGGTTCATGGCCAGGTTGTTATGGCCGGTCGAGACGATGAGATTGACATCGGTGATGATGCCGTTGCGGTCAACCGAATAGTCGTGGATCAGGGTGCCTCGGGGAGCCTCGACCATGCCGATCCCTTTCAAGCGGTTCACCCCCGCCTCGGCCCGTACCCAGTCGTCGAGGATCTCGTCATCGTCCAGCGTTTCCGCGATCTTTTCCAGGGCAAAGAGGATCTCGATCAGCCGGGCATAATGATAGTGAAAACTGCTGGTCACCGTGCGGCCATTGCCGAGCTTACGGAAAGATGCAAGTTCTTCGTCAGCCCGCGGGGTGCCGGCGAAATCGCAGACATTGAGACGCGCCAGCGGGCCGACGCGATACATGCCCGCGGACTCGCTCCGGTTATAGGGACCATGGGGCTTGAAGAAGGGAAACTTCAGATAGCTCCAGTCCTCCGAAGCTTCTTCGATATAGTCCCGGTAACGCTCATTGGCCACCCCGGCCTCAATCAGCGTACCGTCACTGCCGGTAAAGCGCAGCAGTCCATCATAGTGCTCCAGGCCGCCTTCGTGGGTCACCAGGCCGGCAAACAGCGAAGGAAAATCATAGGTCGTTAGCTCATCGGCAAACTGCGCAAAGCTCTTCTTGAGCAGCTCAAGGGCCAGCCCGATCGTCTCGAAGCCCTCGGGAAGCATGGCCTGGATGGCGGCTCGCTTCTCCGCATTCAACGGCTGGCGGACACCGCCCGGCACAGCCCAGGCCTGGTGGATACTCTTGTCGGCCAGAATCCGGATGATCTCCTGGCCCATGCCGCGCAAGCGGATCCCTTTCCGGGCCACATCGGGAAATTTTTGGATCAACCCCATGACATTGCGGGTTGCCGGGTCATGATCGAAGCCCAGCAGCAGGTCCGGAGCACTGAGGTGGAAGAAACTCAAAGCATGACTCTGAATGTACTGGGCCCAGTTGAAAATCCGGCGGAGCTTTTCCGCCACCGGCGGAATCGCAACCCCCATGATGGCATCACCGGCCTTGACCGAGGCAAGCGCATGACTGGTGGGGCAAATTCCGCAAATCCGGTTGGTGATGCCGGGCATCTCATAGAAGGGCCGCCCGACACAGAACTTCTCAAAGGCACGAAATTCCACCACATGCAGCCGGGCCTCGCTGACCGCGCCGCTGTCGTCCAGGTAAATGGAAACCTTTGCATGACCCTCGATCCTGGTGACCGGTTCTATACGCAGCATCGTAGCCATAGTGCGACACTCCTTATTCCCATTCCCTATCAAGGCCCTCGCCGCCTTGAGATCATCCTTGATCTGGAATTGGAGTTAGCCAAACGTTATCGATTCGGCCGGCAACTCCGGCTTCTCGCCCGCCAGCAGGGCGGTAACCGTCCTGAGAATCCGATCCGGGTCAGGCGGACAACCAGGCAGATAAAAGTCCACGGGAACAGCGGCATGCAGTGGATAGACCTTGGGTAGCAACACCGGCAAAACCTCCAGGGCTTCCGGGCCCTTGGGAATGCTGCCCGGCCCGGCCTGATAAACCTGGGTCAGCACATCGTCGATTTTTAGCCGGTTACGCAATTGCGAGGTATTGCCGGTAACGGCGCAATCGCCGAAACTGACCAGCACTCGCGACCGCTCCCTCGCCTTCAGCAGCAGCTCCAGGTTTTCGGTGTTGCAGAGGGCACCCTCCACCAGCACCACGTCCACATCCTCGGGAAACTCCTTCACGTCGGCAAGGGGGCTGTAGACCAGTTCGATGCGATCCGCCAGGTCGAACAGTTTTTCGTCAATATCAAGAAAACTCATATGGCAGCCGGAACAACCACCCAGCCAGACTGTCGCGACTCTCGCTTTGCTTGTCATAGGTAACTCCAGGTTTTTTTCTCTCTGCCGCCCCTGATCCACTGCAGGAAGCCCACTTCCTTCTCCATCTCGGCCACCGTCGAACCCTTCCAGAACAGGGTTCCGGTCGGGCAGACATTGACGCATTTGCCGCATTTCGTGCAGGTTCTGCTGCTGCCCCAGGTCTGGTGCATATCGATAATGACCCGGTTTTCGATGCCGCGCCCCTCCATATCCAGGGTATGCGCCCCTTCAACCTGGTCGCAGGCCCTGATACAGCGTGTGCAGCTGATGCAGCGATTGTGGTCCAGGCCATTCCGTTCGTGGCTGGTATCGATGGGCGGCAGGTCGGGGCAGCGGTACTCGAAACGGGAATGATCAACCCCGAGCTGGGCACAGAGGGTGCGCAGCTCGCAGGAACCATTGGCGACACACACGGAACAGATGTGATTCCGCTCCGAAAGGAGCAGTTCGAGCGTCATCTTGCGGTACTTCACCAGTTTTTCCGTGTGGGTCTGGATGATCATCCCTTCCTGGGCCTCGGTTACGCAAGCCGGCAGCAGCCGTCGTGCCCCTTCCACCTGGACCAGGCAGAGCCGGCAGGCGCCGATCGGGGTGAGCCCTTCGAGATGACAGAGCGTCGGCAGTTCGACACCATTCTGACGGCAGGCCTCCAGCAGGGTGGCCCCCGCGGGTGCGCTCCCTTCGATTCCGTTGATGGTTACAGTGATAACGGACATCGCACTTTCCCCCTTTCCTGACAGCTACGCTTTCGAACCTTCCCGGATGCGGCGCGGCAACTCCGCTACCAGCTCCCGCAACGGCACCTCGCTCATCACGCAGACACCGACCGGGCACCTTCTCTCCCGGATGTGGGCCTCGTACTCCGCACGGAAATAGCGGAGGGTGCTGAGGGTCGGATTGGGCGAGGTGAAGCCGAGTCCGCAGAGGCTTGTCTCCTGCACCATCTCGGCCAGTTCCCGAAGCTTCTCCAAGTCCTCCATGACCGCGCTCCCGTTGCAGATTTTCTCCAGGTAGCCGAGCATCTGCGAGGTTCCCACCCGGCAGGGGATGCATTTTCCGCAACTCTCGTCCCGGCAGAAGTCCATGAAAAACCTCGCCACATCGACCATGCAACTCCGGTCGTTCATGATGACGAGACCGCCGGAGCCCATGATCGAACCGAGGGATGCCAGGTTATCGTAGTCGATCGGGGTATCCAGGTAGTCGGCCGGAATGCAGCCGCCGCTCGGCCCCCCGGTCTGGGCGGCCTTGAAACCGGCCCCGCCCGGGATGCCGCCGCCGATTTCGTAGACCACCTCGCGGAGAGTAATTCCCATCGGCACTTCGATCAGGCCGGTATTGCTGATCTCGCCGGCCAGGGCAAAGATCTTGGTTCCCTTGCTCTTTTCCGTGCCGATGCTCGCATACCAGTCGCCGCCGCGGTTGATGATCGGGGCGATGTTGCCGAAGGTCTCGACATTGTTGATCAGGGTCGGCGATCCCCAGAGGCCGCTGTTGGCCGGAAACGGCGGGCGCGGATAGGGCTGGCCCCGGCGTCCCATGATCGAGGTCAGCAGTCCGGTCTCCTCGCCGCAGACGAACGCCCCGGCCCCCAGGCGGATGTCGACCCGGAAATTGAAACTGCTGCCGAAGATGCGGTTGCCGAGAATCTCGGCTTTTTCAGCCTTCTTGATCGCCTTGGCCAAGCGTTCCGCTGCCAGCGGATATTCGGCGCGCACATAGAAATAACCCTGATCGGCTCCCACGGCATAGGCGGCAATGGCCATCCCCTCCAGCACCAGGAAGGGGTCCGACTCCATGGTCGTGCGGTCCATATAGGCGCCGGGGTCCCCCTCGTCACCGTTGGCCACTATATATTTCTTCTCGCCCTGGGCCTTCCGGACCAGGTCCCATTTCAGCCCTGTGGGAAAACCGCCACCGCCGCGGCCGCGCAGGCCGCTCTTCTTGATCTCCTCCACGACCTGCTCCGGGGTCATTTCCTCGAGCACCTTGGAGAGCGCGGTAAAACCGCCCATGCTCACATAGGATTCGAGGCTTTCCGGGTCGATCGAAGCGCTGTTTGCCAACACCACCTTGAGTTGCTTGGCGAAAAAGGGCACATCGCCAGGCAGGACATTTTCCGTGAGCGGCCGGTTTTCAACCAGATGCGCTTCCAGAATCCGCACCACGAACTCCGGAGTCACATGCTGGTAGATCACATCCTCACAGCCCGGGCGCCGCACGGTCACCAGCGGCCCCCGGCTGCAAGGACCGACACAGCCGGTTCGGGTCACATCAACCTCGACATCGAGATTCCGCTCATGTACTGCCGCCAGCAGGGCCTTGTAAACCGCTTCGGCACCGGACGAAAGACAGGGCGAGCTATAACAGACCAACAGACGGCAGCGAAAAGCAGCCTTCTGTTCCTGCTCCTTCATGGCCATGGTTCGAAGTTCTTCACGTGTCATTGTGACGGTCCTCCCGCAGCCGCGGTTCTAGGAGCCTGTCGGACTCCTAGCCTTTCAAAACTTTGCGGCATTCCTCAAGCATGGATTCGGCAGTCTGCCGGGCATGCACCTTGCCATCCATGATTACCATCGGCGCCAGGCCACAGTTGCCGAGGCAGCGGACAATGTTGATACTGAGCTTTCCGTCCACAGTGGTATCGCCGGCCTTGACCCGGAATTCCCGCTCCAGTGTTTCGACGATCTCTCCGGCCCTCTTCACGAAGCAGGCGGTTCCCATACAGATATTACAGCTGTGCTCCCCCTGGGGCTTGAGATTGAAATGGTGGTAGAAACTTGCCACCCCGTAGACCCAGCTCAAGGGAAGTTTCAATTCGCGGGCGATATAAGTCATGGTGTCTTCACTGAGAAAACCGAAGGTCTCCTGGGCTGTGTGCAGAATCTCAATCAGAGCATCCTGGCTGTATTGACAGCGCTTCAAGGCCCGGTCAACCTGGATATAGGGCGAGTCCGGCCCGGCCGGAGCGGCTCCGGCAGCGGTGTTCCGCGGGTCCACTTTCGCGCGGCTTTCAGCTTCGCACTTCAAGGCGGCACCCGTACCCTTTGCCGAAGTGGCGCCAGCCTCCCTGTTCGTGTCAACAAGCCCCTTGTTTAAGCCATTTTCTGCGTCCATGGTAGTCCTCCTGCACAAAAACGGAAAACCGGCTTTTCAGCCACTCCAACTCCTGACGCTCAAAAAACGTAACGATACCTTTTCAGGAAGAAATGCTCACACCAGTAGTAAAGGGAAAACGCACCCTATAAGTGATCAGTTGGTCAGGATTCGAAAAAAACAAGAAATGGTCAACAGAAGAGGAAAAAGGCAGGAAAAACGATATACTGATCACATACTGGTAAGATTACTTCTGATTTACTGCTTGTCAATCCAGGGCGGTTTCAAGCAACAACCCGCTGCTTCAGACACCCTCCAGCCCAGGGGATGCAGAATAAAGCTATACATTCCAAGCTCATGGCACTACTAGATTCTTTACCAAAAGAAAACTTTTCCCGAACGACATTTTTAGTATAAGTAAAATTATTGACTTATGATATATTTTTGTCCCGACACG
>JAJZQA010000120.1 GCA_021810985.1 Deltaproteobacteria bacterium | reverse complement strand
TCTAGGCCATGTTGCAGAGATTTCCGAGATTGACCTGCACGGTCTTCAGGGAAGCGAAGCTGAGAAAATCCGGGTTAAGATTTTTCAACCGGTCGGAAAAGGTTTGTATCATAAGAGGTATTCTTTCTCCGCGGAAATTATGGAACCTTAGGCAGAAGGTTTTTTCATGCTCCTGATCAGGCCATAAAGGACCGGCGCCAGGGCAAACAGGCCGAGCAGGGCGAAGGAGCCCAGCACCCGGAATGAGACGATTTCACCCACACTGTTGATGGAAGCAAGGCTCGCCCCGGCATTACAGTAAACGAAGCCGCCGGGAATGATGCCGAGCATGGTGCCGAAAAAAAAGGTCCGCAGGGGGATCTTCGTCAGTCCGGCTGCCAGGTTGATGAGGAAAAAAGGGAACAGCGGCACCAGGCGCAGAAAGAGCAAATAGTTGAATCCGGCATGGTCCAACTCCTGGTTGATCTTTCCCAGCTGGGGCCCGAATTTGCCCTGGATTGTATCACGGAACAGGTATCTGGCAACCAGGAAAGAGACGCTTGCGCCAATGGTTGCACCGATATTGGCATAGACCGTGCCCATCAGCACCCCGAACACCGCGCCCGCTGCAAGGGTGAGGATTGCAGCGCCGGGAAGAGCAAACGCCGTCTGGGTGATATAGATGACCATAAAAATCACCACCGTGAGCAGCCGGTGGTCGTGGTAGAGGGTTACCAGGTAATCCCGGTTTTGCTTCAGGAAATCCAGGGTCAGGTACCGGCCCAAACCGAACCAGAAAAACAGGCAGACAAAAAGCGCCGCCAGCAGGAGGAGGATGATTTTTTTTCGATTCATCGTCAAGATCTGCTCCAGGAGAGCCAGGCAGACAGCACCTTCTTCAGAAACGGTGTCAGCCGGGTCCGGTTATAGGCATCGGCAAGCTTCTTGATGGCCTCGGCCTGGGTCGGATAGGGATGGATAGTCCGGCCGATTGCCGACAGGCCCAGGCCGTTGGTAATGGCCAGAGAGAGTTCGTTGATCATCTCCCCGGCGTGACGGGCGACAATCGTCGCCCCGAGGATCTTATCAGTGCCCTTTTTCAGGTGTACCCGGGCAAAACCCGCGGTTTCCCCGTCGAGAACGGCCCGGTCGACCTCGGACAGCGGCACGGTGAAGGTCTGCACCGCCAGGCCCTGCTGCTCGGCTTCATGGGCAGACAGCCCCACATGGGCGATTTCCGGATCGGTATAAGTGCACCAGGGAACGGTGAGTGCCGAGCTCTTCTGGCGCCCCCTGAAAAGGGCGTTGGCAATCAGAATCCGCGCCAGGGCATCGGCCGTATGGGTGAATTTGTAGGGAAAGCAGATATCACCGGCAGCGTAGACACGCGGGTTCGAGGTCTGCAGGCGATCGTTCACCTGAACACCTGTCCGCGCATCGAAGGAAATTCCTGCTGCTTCGAGACCCAATCCCTCAACATTCGGGGCCCGGCCCACGGCAACAAGGATTTCATCAACTTCAAGCGCCACCTGTCCGCCCGCGGCGGCGAAGTGAAGAAACTTGTTCCCGTCGCTGACGGAAACCCGCGGGTCCTGAGCGGGAAGGAAGAGTTGGACGCCTTCCCGGACCAGGGCTTGTTGCAATACGCCCGCGGCATCCGTATCCTCCCGAGGCAGGATATGCGCCGTGCGATGTCCGACAATGCTGACCCGGCTTCCCAGCCGGGCAAAGGCCTGCGCCAGCTCGCAGCCGATCGGACCGGCGCCGATCACGGCAAGCCGGGGGGGGATCCCGGTCAGGGAGAAAACCGTTTCGTTCGTCAGGTAGCCCGCCTCGGCAAGCCCCGGGATCGGGGGTGCGGCGGCACGGGCGCCGGTGCAGACGGCAGCCTTGGCAAAGCGCAGCTGTTTTCCAGATACTTCAATCAACTCGGGCCCGGCAAAGCGGCCCTGACCGAAGAAAACGTCCACGCCAAGTTCATCCTGAAAGCGCCGGGCCGAATCGTGATGGCTGATGCCGGATCGCAGGCGCCGCATCCGCGCCATGACAGCGCCAAAGTCTACAGTACTTCCTTCAGTGCCGGAGATGCCGAATTCTCCTCCGCAGCGGATCTCGTGGACCGCCCGGGACGCCCGAATCAGCGCCTTGGAGGGAACGCATCCGACATTCAGACAATCGCCACCCATAAAAGCACTCTCGACCAGGGCAACCTTCGCGCCCAGACCGGCTGCGCCGGCAGCCGTCACCAGCCCTGCGGTTCCGGCGCCGAGGACCACCAGGTTGTAGCGGGAAGCAGGTTCCGGATTGATCCAGGCCACGGGGTGGACGTTACCCCGCAGGATTCTGTTGTGCTCATCATCAGGAAGAAGAACCGGTTCAGTTTCCAAGTAAGATTCCTCGCAGACAAAAACTTCGACGTATTTATTTCTGACTCGACATCTTACGGTAAACCGATACGCTCAGAATTCTCAGCGATTCACGTTGTACTAATCATACCCGCCGAATGAGGGGGAGGCAAGCGCTGCCCCCATATTCCGCTTCAACCTTGACCGGCGTTTCCCGGCGAAATTTCTCACTGCACAAGGAGCCAAAGAGCAGGATCAGGAGAGCCGGGACGAGAACCCAGCCAACCAGGGCAACGCCCGGCCAGAGGAGCTTGCTCTTTGTGCCGTGAGCATCGGGCAGATCACCCTTGAAGGCACGCAGATCCCGATAGATCAGGCAATGAAAAATCATCAGATAGGGAAAAAAGAGCAGCGCCAGGATCGGCCCGAATAACGGAATCGCCCCCACAAGTCCGGACACGACCCAGACAAGAAACAACCTGAGTGCAACCTCAAGCCAATAACCTCGCACATATTCCCGGCTTTTGAGGAGGGCTGCCATACCACGGATATTTTCATCGGGCATGATGAATTGGGCCAGCGAAAACCAGACCGTGAAGATCACGCCGGGTATAATCAGCAGGAGGTAGCCGCCGGTTACAAGGAAGCCCCCCAGCAGAAAAATCCAGGCAAGGGGCAGAATCAGCTCCTTGCCGCGGCGAAGTGCATCTTCAAGCCGGAGTGTATCGTCCAGCACGGCGGAAAGGAACCCGCCGTAGCACCAAAGCGAGCCGACGATACCGACCAGGACGCCAAGGGAAACCGTAACGAAAAAAGCGATGCCGCCGGCAAGCAAGGTCGTGAAGAAGCCCAGTCCCACCGCCACGAGCGCGGGGATGACAAAGGCCAGAATCGTCAACAGATAAAGGAGAGCCAGGGGTGCGAAGCGCTTCTGATACAGTTCCCAACTCTGGCGGAACAGATCACCGATATCGGTCAACGCAGCCGGTTTATCTGGGGATGCAGCAGAAAAAGAATCTGGCGATTCTTCGGCCGCGGCTTGTTGGGAATCGTCCGGTGAAACGGCGGGAGATTCATTTTGGGAGGACTGCTCAAACGATGGACCGGACGCCGCGGATTCGGGAAAACCGGTAGCAGAAGAATCTCCAATCGTGCCGGGAGGAGCGGCTTTATCATAGACGAATATCTCTTTACACTGGGGACAGGTGACGCGCCGCGGACCCTCCGGGACGTTTTCTTCGGGCAGTTGGCGGGTAAAGCCGCAGGATGGACAGGAAATCGTAAGCAGACCCATAGCACTAACTCCTCTGGTTCAGGTTGCAAAGGGAGTATCTTTTCACCACACACCATACACGGAGCGCAAAGAAAAGTGAAGTCCGCTGACAGGGAGCGCGGCTCGGGAGAAACCTCGGGAAAATCAGGGGGGGATCAGTTGTTGGAAGAAATGCGGTCGAGAAAATCCAGAACCAACGGCGCAAAGGTCTCGTGCTCCAGCAGGAAAGCATCGTGGCCGTAGGTCGACTCGATGAGATGGTACTCAACCGGCTTGTCCAGTTCCTTCAGCACGTTGACCAGCTCTTCGGTCTGAGCCGGCGGGTAGAGCCAGTCGGAGGTGAAGGCATAAAACTGGATGGGCGCCGTGACCGGGGCAAAGGCTTCCTGGAGCGATTCGCAGCCCCAGGCAACGTCGTAAAGGTCAAGGGCCTTGGCCAGGTAGAGGAAGGAATTGGCATCAAAGCGATCCACGAAATTGTAGCCGTTGTAAGAAAGGTAGCGCTCCACCTCGAAGCGGCCGAAGAAGTCGAACAAACCATCCCGGGCCGAGAATCTGCGGCCGAACTTGCTCCACATGGACTCATCGGAAAGAAAGGTAATGTGGCCGATGCCGCGGGCCAGGGCCAGGCCATCCTTCGGATTTTTGCGGTACTCGCCCTTTTTCCAGGTGGGATCGTTGAAGATCGCCCAGCGGGCCACGGCATTCATGGCGATGGCCATGGGCGATGGCCGGCCGCTCGTGGCCAGAACAACCGCCGAGGCAATCCGGTCCGGAAAGCAGGTTGCCCATTCCAGGGCCTGCATGCCGCCCATACTGCCGCCAAGCACGGTCAGCAGCTTGTCGATTCCCAGATGGTCCAGCAACAGAGCTTGCGCTCGCACCATATCACGGACCGTGATGACCGGAAAAGAGAGGTTATAGCGCTTCCCGGTCTTCGGGTTGATCGAAGTTGGTCCGGTGGAACCATAACAGGAGCCGATAATATTGGAGCAGATCACAAAATACTTGTCGGTATCCAGCAACCGCCCCGGTCCCACGATGGCATCCCACCAGCCGACCTTCTGATCATCCTCACTGAACTTGCCGGCAACGTGGGCATTTCCGGTCCAGGCATGAGTGATCATCACCGCATTGGAACGATTGCTGTTCAAGGTGCCGTAGGTTTCATAGGCAAGGGTAATCGGACCGAGGATCCGGCCGCTTTCGAGGCGAAGTTCGGTGTCGAAGGTAACGGATTGAGTTTCTACAATGCCGACGGACATGGGTTGCTCGCAGGAATCAGGGTAAAGGGTTGCGGCTGCTGATACAAAAAAAGCCCCTTCTTTGATGAGAAGGAGCTTCCGGGTACCTGTCCGCCTGAAACACCTTTCTCATCTGTGCCATTCGGCAGGATTTAGCACCTGGCACCCGTTGCCGGGCCGGTTGCTGTGGTTTCGCAGGGCCTATCCCTCCACCACTCTTGATAAGAAGGTCTTATATGAAATTGTTGAAAAAGGATACGGGAGCCCGCGATTTTTGTCAATGCAATTATCTGCGGCAAAGGAGCTCCCGACCCGGATCAGGCACCAGCCGGTGAGGACGCTATCCCCTGCGACACCAGAGGTAAAAGCAGTGTCTTCATTTTCTTCAAAGCGCCCTCCTCAATCTGGCGCACCCGTTCCCGTGATATGGAAAAATGGTCCGCGATCTCCTGGAGAGTCAGCGGTTCTTCAGCCGACACCCGCTGCTCGATGACGAAGCGCTCTTTTTCATTCAGGCGTGACACAGCCTGAGAAACCTCCCGCTCCAGGAGCGCCGCCGTCTGATTCTCGGACAGCAGCTCTTCCTGGTTCATCCGCTCATCGGCAAGGGAGTCCATAAGCGAGTACCCTTCTCCGGCAACCAGTTCGGCGTCCAAGGAGCAATCGCCACGCAAGCGCTGTTCCATCTCGAGGTACTCGGACTCCTTCACTTCCAGCGAATGGGAAGCAGCCGGCGCATCATCATCTCCGAGCATGTTTTTGATGGCATCTTTGGCCTGCTTCAGCTTGAAGAACAATTTCCGCTGCGCCTGGGTGGTCCCGATCTTCAACAGGCTCCAGGTTGAGATGATATAGTTCTGAATATATGCCCGAATCCACCAGACCGCATAGGAGATCAGGCGAAAGCCTTTATATGGATTGAACTTACGGACCGCCATCATCAGTCCCACATTGCCTTCCTGAATCAGATCAAGCATCTTCATTCCGTAGGAGCGGTATTCCCCGGCAATTTTCACCACAAAGCGAAGATTCGAGGTAACCAGCATGTGGGCGGCTTCAAGGTCCTTTTCCTCGTAAAATTTTACCGCCAGCTGATACTCCTCTTCCGGAGTCAGAACGCGGAAACGTCTTATTTCAGCAAAGTATTTTTGCAGATTGTCTGACAAAATAGGCAAAGAACCGGTCATAAAATCAACCTCCTTCTTTCAAGGAACCCCGATGCGGGGCACCGAGGTATATTAGCACTCTGCTTCAGTGAGTGCTAAAAATATAGCAAGAAAAATTCCGCATTTCAACAAGAAAAATTGGTTTTCGTCAATTCTCTCAGACAGTTCGCCCACACCTGGCATCCAAAAAAAGGCCATCCTGAATCTGTGACGGAAATAGCGCCGCCCTCGTAAACGCCGGAAGTTTTTTATTATAACTTACATTTTATCCGTACCGGCTTTTCCATATTCCCCTGTGCAATCAACAGAAAACGCCCGCTGAAAGCGCTTGCCGTCGAAGCAGTCCGCGGGCAATTTTTCTAGAGAGAGTGAATAAATCTTGCCCGTAAAGGTGAGATATGCTACACAGAATATCTAATGAACAAGGCTCTTTCCCGGCCTTTACGGGAGGTTGCATCATGGAAATCAAGGTTCTTCCTCTTCCGGAAGAAAAGAAGAAAACCAAGTACACCGATGAATCCACGCTCAGCTTCGGCAGATTATTCACTGACCGGATGTTCCTCGTGGAATGGAAAGCTTCGGAGGGTTGGGTTGACGCCAGAATCCAGCCTTACGCCCCCTTTGTCCTCGACCCCTCTGCCCTTGTCTTTCATTATGCGCAGGAAATTTTCGAAGGCCTCAAGGCATATAAATGGGCGGATGGCAGCATCGCCCTCTTCCGGCCGGAAATCAACGCTCACCGCTTCAATCTCTCGGCAGAGCGGCTTTGCATACCGGAAATCCCGGAAGAGCTCTTCCTCGAAGGCATCAGCCAGCTTGTGCGACTCGAAAAAGACTGGGTCCCAGGCTCCGAGGGCACCTCTCTCTACATCCGCCCCGCAGTCATCGCCGTCGAGCCGGTACTGGGCGTCAAGCCTTCCGACCACTACTATTTCTTCGTTATCATGTCTCCGGTCGGCGCCTACTATGCCGCCGGGTTCAATCCGGTCAAGATTCTCGTGGAAGACACCTATGTTCGCGCGGTCCCCGGCGGCACCGGGGAAGCCAAGACCGGCGGAAACTATGCCGCTTCTCTCAAGGCTGCCCAGGTCGCGAAGAAAAAAGGGTTCGACCAGGTGCTCTGGCTGGATGGCTGCGACAAGAAATACATCGAAGAAGTCGGCTCCATGAATATGTTCTTCGTCTATGACGATGTCGTTGTCACCGCCCCCCTCACCGGCTCCATCCTCAAGGGCGTCACCCGCGACTCGGTCATGAAACTTGCCGATACCATGGGTTTCCGCATCGAAGAACGTCAGATCGCCATCGACGAGTTGATTGCGGACATCCGCGCAGGCAAGGTAAAGGAAGCATTCGGCAGCGGCACCGCCGCGGTTATCACCCCGGTCGGGGTTCTCAGCTACAAGGACGAATCCTTGACTGTTGGCAATGGTGGCGTGGGGAATCTGACCCAGAAACTGTACGACACCCTTACCGGAATCCAGTACGGAAAGATTCCGGATACTTTCGGCTGGGTTCGCAAGATCGACTGATTGCCATGAAACAACAAACGAACAGCAACCAGTTATGTGTCTCGTGCCGGCGGCACTGCAAGCAGTCTCCCGAGGTGGTGATTGCCAACTGCCCCCGCTACTACCCGGGCCCCAAGGTCAGGAAACAGGACTGGAAGCAGATGGAACTACTCCTCTGAACTTCCCGGAGCCAAAAAGAAGCCCCGCTCATTTGAGCG
>JAJZQA010000119.1:7355-7759 GCA_021810985.1 Deltaproteobacteria bacterium | reverse complement strand
AGCCCCGGCGAGTCGGGAGTAATAACGGAAATTCGGACTGGTGCGGCCCGATGTAGCGGGCCCTGTTGCGAAGGGCATAAACATGGCTCGAGCAAGCCGGAGCATGACTCAGCCACTGACGGGCACCGCTGCTGCAATGAGAAGGAGAAGAGCGAGATCCGGGTGGAAGATATGGGCCTCAGGATCGGTAAGACGGTGGAGATACTGAACAACGGCAGCGGTCCGGTGCTGGTGAGAGTCGATGAGTCCAGGATTGCCGTCGCGCGTGGAATTGCAATGAAAATTTTGGTAAGGAGACCGCAATGATGAATCTGGCAAAATTGAAACCGGGTGATAAGGGAAAGATCACCTCCATTGGGGCGATCGGTCCCCTGAAGCGGAGGCTGATGGATATGGGGAGATCG
>JAJZQA010000119.1:0-7345 GCA_021810985.1 Deltaproteobacteria bacterium | reverse complement strand
AATGGCGCCGCTGGGCGACCCCATCGAGGTGAAGATCAAAAGTTACAACCTCTCGCTGCGGAAAAAGGAAGCGGAAGGAATTGGCGTGGAGGTAATGGGATGAGCATGCAAACGAAGGAGAAAGCGGGGGTTCTCACCGAAGGGCAGAGGAAGGCGGCGCTCCATCCGGTGGAAAAACGGCTCATAACGGTGGCTGTCGCCGGGAACCCGAACTCCGGCAAATCCACCCTGATCAATGCCATCGCCGGCACCAGGCTCCACGTGGGAAACTGGGCCGGAGTCACGGTGGAGAAAAAAGAGGCGATGTTCGAATTCCAGGGCAGAAAGATCCGGCTGGTCGATCTTCCCGGTACCTATTCTCTGTCCCCCTACACCCAGGAGGAAATCATCGCCCGTGACTACCTGGTCAACGAGCGGCCTGATTTGATCATCAATGTGGTGGACGCCACCAACCTCGAGCGAAACCTCTACCTCACCGTGCAGTTGCTGGAACTGGGGATCCCGCTGGTCATGGCCCTCAATATCTACGATGAGGCAGAGTCGAAGGGGTACAAAATCGATGTAAAGGGCATCGAAAAGATGCTCGGCATCACGGTCATCCCTACCTCAGCCGTGAAAAAAAACGGCTTGGAAGCGCTTCTGAAGGGCGCCCTAGCGACCGCGGACGATCCGTCCGGCCATGTTCCGCAGCAGCTGAACTATGGTGAGGATGTCGAAGTTGCCGCCAGTTCCATAGAGTCGACGCTGAAGAAAAATCATCCCGATCTTCTTGATAGATACCCGAAACGCTGGCTTCTGCTGAAGCTGATGGAGGGAGACAGCCCTGTGGCGGAGGAGCTAAACCTTGGTAGTGGCGCGTCCATGGATGAGGCGCTGCGTCACCTGAGAAAAGCCCATGGCGAAGATATTGAAGCGATCATGGCTGACACCCGCTATTCCCTCGCCACCGGCCTGACCCGTGAAGTTCTGCGCAAGCCTGAATTGCGCAAGATGGAGATAACCGAGAAAATCGACCGGGTCGTGCTGAACCGCTATCTGGGTATCCCGATCTTCCTTGCCGCTATGTGGCTGGTATTCAAGCTCACCTTCGACCTTTCCGCGCCCTTTGCCGATTGGCTGGATGCCATGACGAGCGGCCCCTTCAAGCGCTGGGCCGAGTTCCTGCTGAGCGGTATCGGCGCTCCCGACTGGACGGTATCGCTGGTGAACGAAGGAATCATCGCCGGGGTCGGGTTTGTCCTGGTTTTCGTGCCGGTCATTTTCGCCATGATGTTCTTTATTACCTTCCTGGAAGGGAGCGGCTACATGGCACGGGCCGCCTTTGTCATGGACCGGGCCATGCATTCCATGGGACTGCACGGCAAGTCATTCATCCCGATGCTCCTGGGCTTTGGCTGCAATGTGCCTGGTATCTACGCCACCAGAACCCTGGAAAATCCGCGGGACAAGGCGCTCACCGCGCTGCTGTTGCCGCTCATGTCATGCGGCGCGCGACTCCCGGTCTATGTGCTGTTCGCCGGGGTATTTTTCGCCGCAAACTCCGGTACAGTGATCTGGTCACTGTACGTCATGGGGATCGTCCTTGCCATCATCATGGGTATAATCTTCAAGAAAACCCTGTTCCGTGGCGAGGCCCCCATGTTTATCATGGAGCTTCCTCCCTACCGGATGCCCTCGCTTCACAGTCTTTGCCTCCATACCTGGGAGAAGGGCAAACACTTCCTGATCAAGGCGGGAACCTACATCCTTGCGGTGTCCATCCTTGTCTGGTTCATGTTGAATCTTCCCTGGGGCGTGGAAAGCAAGAAGGACTCCTATCTCGGACAGGCTGGACAGGTAATGGCTCCGGCTCTGGCGCCGCTCGGTTTCGGTACCTGGGAGGCAGCCTCGTCCCTGATCACCGGCGTTATTGCCAAGGAAATAGTTGTCGGGACCATGGGTGAAATCTACGCTCCGCAGAGCGGTGAGGAGAAGGTAGAAACAGCGCCGACTCTTGGTGAAGATCTCAAGGAAATCGTCGTTTCCTTCGGTACGGCTGCCAGGGATGCCGTTACCACAACCCTCGGTATTCAGGGAAAGCCCGAGGAAGAGGAAGATCTATCATCCCTAAAATCGGCGGTTCACGGTGCCTTCACGCCTCTCACCTCATACGCCTTTATGGTCTTCGTGCTTCTCTACATGCCGTGCATGGTGGTGGCAATTGCCATGCGCCAGGAATTCGGCTCGTGGAAATGGTTTGGCGTCGCCTTCCTCTACCAGACGGTCCTTGCCTGGGGAATGGCATTCATCGTTTACCAGGGCGGCAGGCTCCTGGGATTAGGAGGTTAGTGGTGGAAATGAAAGATATGCTCATAGCGGCAGTAATTCTGGCGGGTGCGTTCTATTTGCTCTATCACTCTGTGTGGAAAAAGAAGGGGCATTGCCAGGGGTGCGACAGCGGGAGTTGTGATTCCAGGAAGAAATAATTGCCTTTTTGGGCGGCCCTTTGTGGCCGCTCTTGTTGTTTTATAGGGGCCAGGATGGAGGAATGTCGATTGTTCCCGACATCAAATGGCGTGAGCGGAGATCAGTCGTTGTTTGCGGATTCCATGAGGGCGAGCCGTTTCAGCAGGCCGCCCCGCTGGAGTTTTTCCCGGTAGTCGCCGCGGTGTTTTTTAAGCAGATGGCTCAGGTAGGAGATGTTGCTCTCAATCGCGTAGCCATACATATCGTAGTCTATTTCCCAGCGATTCATGAAGTGATGACGAAAATAAATTTGCACGTTCCCGAGGTCATGTTCCATGCGATGTTGGGCTTGCCGGAAAGAGTCGAGCGTGTTTTTCATCAGATCAAGCTCGGTCTTGAATCCCAGGACGTGAACCTCGCTCAATTCCTGGAATAGAAACAGGAGTTTTTCCAGGTAGGTTCGATCGGCAATCTGGCCAACAATGTCGGCGGTGGCGATCATTCGCGCAAGCGTCAATTCACCCTCTGACGAAAAAGGTAAAGCTTCGAGGTCCTCAGTCATGTCGGTGGCCTTGATAAAAGTACAGCAGAGCTCGCAATCCGTGGCATCGTAGCCATTAGTAATGAAATACTGATTGACGAATTCCAGGGTTCTTTCCAAGCGCACCAGGGTGTACTTTGCTCCCGTTCCCGTGGTATCGTCATCGCGCTGTATGTACCCCGCTTCGTGGAACATGATGGCGAGCAGCGCCAAAGTTACCTGCTTTTCCCGGAAGGACACCCCCGAAGCGTGAGCGCCGTTAATGAGGCTTGTCAAGGCCAACAGACCGTCAGTTATGTGTTTCAGGTCGTGATAGTGGGTGCTGCAAGGCCGGTAGCCGGGGTAGTTGCCGTTATAAAGATTTACCAGATCCTTGAAAACACGCGAGAGCCAGGAGAAATCGTAATCAAGATATACCTGAGAGATGAGATGCTGGACTTCTTCAAAAACGCTCTGCGGAAAATCCATTTTGATGAGGTCGCTGAGAAATAACTTGTTGCGGATCGGATCCATGAATTAATCCTCTGCCAACTGGAAATGATACAGGGGCAATTAAACGTATCACTGGGAAGGGCTCGGCGTGCCGTGTCCCTTCATTAGCGTGTTTCTACATTAGAGTGTGATGTTTGATTGTCGATGTAATGTGTGGTAATCAACGCATGTTGTTACAGAACTTAATAGCAACAGGAGGACAATTGTCAATAAAAAAAGCCCGGTTAGATATCCTGCGGCTTCATTCAGGGCGGTGTCACTGTTGTCTTGGTGTAAACATCTTTTATGGTATCCCGCGGTATAAGTGAACGGAAAGCTGCCGCTTGCCAAATGCCGTTCCGAATTGATAGACTGTTAGCGGATGGAAACAAGATTGTCTCGGGTTCCGTCCAGGCGCCAATCAGGACAAAGCTTAATGTGAAAATCAGGAAAGTCTGGGAGAGTAAACGAATGAACCTGCCGAAACGCGACGAGATGCTGCATGTTATTGAAACGCTGACAACGCGGTATCTGCGCGGAAAAGTCAGAGCAGTCAAACTGTCGATGATCGCGCTTCTGACCGGCGGTCATATTCTTCTGGAAGATATCCCCGGCCTCGGGAAAACTACTTTGGCGCTCGCTTTGTCGGGTGTGCTGGGCATGTCATTCGGCAGGCTCCAGTGCACCAGCGATCTGCTCCCCTCGGATATCACCGGGCTTTCGATATTTAACCGCGATGAGGGTACGTTCACGTTTCTCCGCGGACCCATTTTCAATAATCTCCTGTTGGTGGACGAGATCAACCGGGCCATGCCCAAGACCCAAAGTGCCATGCTGGAGGCAATGGAGGAGCGGAGAGTGACGGTGGAAGGAGTGACCTATCCGCTGCCTGCTCCCTTCCTGGTCATTGCGACCCAGAACCCCGTTGAGCAGGTAGGCACCTATCCTCTGCCGGAGTCCCAGATGGATCGTTTCCTCATTCGGACCGGTATCGGTTACCCGCCTGATGACATTGAAAAGGCCATCATTCACGGCGGCAGCATCCGTGACGAGATACAACACCTCACCCCGCTGGTACAGGTCGCCGACATCCTCGAAGCACGCAACACGGTTAAAGAAAAAATCTATCTATCCGAAAAGATAGTCGACTATATTTTCAGCATTGTCTCCGCTACCCGCAACAACCCCTTCATCCTCTCTGGCGTATCAACCAGAGGCGGCATCAACATGGCGGAGGCGGCCAAGGCCCACGCCTTTCTTGAAGGGCGGGACTATGTCGCGCCCGAAGATGTGAAGGCGATTGCTGTTCCCGTTGGAGCCCACCGGTTGATCTTGACCCCTGAGAACGAGTCGCTCGACAAGGAGGACCTATTCAAGGCAGTGCTCAAAAACATCGAAATACCAATCGTCTGAGCATTACCCGGTCAGGTTACTGGTATATTGCCATTACCCTGCTGATGGGCTTTGCCGCGGTCAACACCGGCAATAATCTGCTGTTTCTCGTGGTTTCATCCCTGCTCGGTTTTATGGCGGTTTCCGGATTGGCCGGTTGGCTGAATATTCGCGAAATCGGCGTTGCGCTTGAATTTCCCGATGAAATCTATGCGGGTAAAAACGTCTTCGTAACCGTCCGCCTGGAAAACCGCAAAAAACTCATGACCTCGTTTCTCCTCAAGTTGGATGCCTTTGGCGAGAGTCTTCGCTTTCCGCTAGTTGAAAAAGGTTCCGATGATATTGGTTCCCTGTTTGTCACTTTTCCTGTACGGGGAGAAGTCATTTCGGGTGAAGTCGTCCTCTCTTCTCCTTTTCCGATTAATTTCTTCATCCGCAGCAAAACTATTCACCTTGATTCCTGCTGCACGGTCTTTCCGGCTCCCCGCGAGTGCGCTCTCCCGGGCGGACCGGGCCGCAAGGATACCAGGGGCGAAGCCCTGTCCACCAGAAAGGGCTCTGGCGGTGACATTGCCAGAATTCGTGATTATGTCTCCAGTGATCCATTGAAGTTAATTCACTGGCGGCTATCAGCACGTCACGAGGACCTGAAAGTCAAGGAACTGACGTCTTCCGCCGAAGCGCCCCTGGTAGTTGACATCCACTCCCTTCCGGGAGCAACTCTCGAGGAAAATCTCTCCTACGGGACCTTTCTGATCAATAAGGCAGCCCGCGCCGGACGTCCGGTCGGTTTGAGGCTTGGCCGGCTTTTTCTGCGGCCCGATTTTACCCGGACGCACCGGTTGCACCTGCTTACGGAGTTGGCGAAGTATGGTCGGAATTAAGACGGTTCTCGATATTCTTGCCGGTCTGATCAGCCTCGTTGGGGTAGCGCCTCTCTACCTCTATCTTGACAAGTTGCCGCGGTTCGCCTTTCCCGCTGCCTTGCTGGCGGCTTTCTTCATGGAAAAGAAATCGATTAAACCGCTGAGTGGCAGAGTTCCCACAGTTATTTCCATTGCACTGTTTCTGTTCTATGCCGTGCGGATTTCCCGCGAAAACATACTCGATCCGGCCATCAATATCCTGGTGATCCTCCTTGCCGTTCGACTTCTGAGCGAGAGAATTCCCCGCAATTATCTCCAGATATTCGCCCTGTCACTCTTTGCCCTTTCAGCATCATCCCTCTATGACCTGAGCCCGATTTTTCTTGGCTATTTGCTGATAATGATCCTTTGCATTGCTGCTTCGCTGGTTTTGTTGACCTTTTTCACCGTTGACTCAAGGCTGTCGCTGAGCCGTAAGGGGATGAAGCGATTGATGACGGTTGCGGTGGCGATGCCCGCTGCCGCGGTACCGCTGATTCTTATATTTTTCATCATCATGCCGCGCCCGCAATTTCCTCTCTGGAATTTTCTGGCCCCCTCGGAAGAAAGGGTGACCGGTCTCAGTGAGCAGGTTATTCCCGGGTCATCACTTCAGGTTCGAGCGGTGAAGAGCCCGGTATTGCGGGCCGAGAGCCCTAAACTTGCAAGGACGGACCTTTATTGGCGCGGGATTGTATTGAATGCCCCGCAGCGGAACGCCTGGGTGAGATCGCCGGTTAGCGAACGCGCATTTGTCAACACCAAAGGTAGAGAGTTGGTTGTTCAGACTATTTTGCCCGAGCCTAATTCCGGCCCGTATCTCATTACTCTCGATACTCCGGTAAAAGTAACCGGCATTCGCGCCGATCAGTCAGAGGATCTGGTGTTTACCCGCAAGCGGACTGGTGGCAGGATTCGTTACGTTACGGAATCTTCCTTGAACCAAAATATTTCGGTTTCGGGTGTTTTCGATCGTGACCTCTATTTGAAGCTTCCTGAGCGTATCTCCCCGCGCGTGAGAGCCTTGGGGATAAAGATTGCCGCGGAGGGAAAGACCGACCGAAAGATACTTGCTGCCCTAGAGGAGTATTTCAGCGCTGCCCGTTTCCGTTATACCACGACCGGTCTGCCGCGCTCGGCGGACCCGATCGGTGACTTCCTCTTTGAGAGCAAGGCCGGACATTGTGAACTTTTCGCGACTTCCTTCATGCTCCTTCTCCGGGATGCAGGGGTTCCCGCGCGGCTCGTGGGAGGGTACTACGGCGGCGACTATAATGAACTTGGCGGGTACTACCTGGTAACGGAGGATATGGCTCATGTGTGGGTGGAGGTGTATCTGCAGGGTACTGGCTGGGTTCGGAAAGACCCGACTGTTTTTGCCCTGGATTTTACCGGTGGCAATAATGGAGATAGGAATTCGCTCATCGATAGAGTAAGGAAATTTTCTGATTACCTCAACTACTACTGGAGTAACGCTGTCGTAACATACGATCTTGACAAGCAAATAACCATTTTCAGGTCGGCCAATAACGTAATGAGAAACTTCACTTTCCCTGTTGGCGCAAAGTGGTACCTAGCGGTTTTTTTTGTC
>JAJZQA010000118.1 GCA_021810985.1 Deltaproteobacteria bacterium | reverse complement strand
TTCCGATCCGCGCGGCCTTTGTGGCCACCAGAGACTGAAAGTTCACGATGTTGAGCAAGGCGGTTTCCACGAATTGCGCCTGGGCAAGTGCAGCTTCCACGGTAACCAACGGTTCGAGGGGAAATACCGCGGTGCCTTCCGGCATGGCAATAACTTTGCCGCGAAAACGAAAACCCTCGAGGTAATCAAGGAAGGCGTCCTTGAAGATGCCGAGTGTTTTCAAGTAAGAAAGGTCTTCCTTGCTGAAACGGAGTTCGGAAAGGTAGCGGAGCGCAGGTTCGAGGCCGGCGAATATCACGTAGCCGCTCTTGAATGGCGGAGTCCGGAAGAAAAGGTCGAACACGGCAGGATCTTCGTGCATCCCTTTCTCGAAATAACCGGCAAGCATGGTAAGTTGATAGAGGTCTGTCAGGAGCGCCGAATAGGACATGTGTTTCCTCCTTGACGAGTAAACTGCTGGTTTCATTATACCACGGAAATCCTCATTGATTCCGACGACAACTGACCACTGTTTACCTCCGGATAGACAAGGATAGCGTCAGTCTGGGACGTAGCTGAACAGTAACCGCACAAGCGGCCTTTCCGCTTTTCCATGCGCCCAGGCTGCCCGGGTTTTTATCAACGACACAGTGTACAAGATAAAAAAAGGCCGCCCCGGATACATCAGGACGGCCTGCAAACAAGTATTTCCGCGGTTCTCAGTAACGGTAAAATTCCGGTTTGAAGGGCCCTGCTACCGGAACACCCAGATACTCCGCCTGCTCATTCGTCAAAGCGGTAAGTTTCACGCCAAGCTTGCCGAGATGGAGACGTGCAACCTTCTCGTCAAGGATTTTCGGCAGCATATAGACTTTTTTCTCATAGGCGGCATTGTTCGACCAGAGCTCAATCTGGGCCATAACCTGATTGGTGAAGGAGTTTGACATGACAAAGCTCGGATGACCGGTGGCGCAGCCGAGGTTGACCAGGCGGCCTTCGGCCAGCAGAATCAGCTTTCTGCCATCCGGAAAGATAATTTCATCCACTTGCGGCTTGATGTTGATCCAGGGAAGGTCACGAATGCCGGCAACATCGATCTCGTCGTCGAAGTGTCCGATGTTGCAGACAATGGCCTGGTCCTTCATTTTGTCCATGTGGGCGCGGGTAATGACATTGATGCAGCCGGTGGCGGTGACGAAGATATCACCAAGCGGAGCCGCCTCGTCCATGGTGGTCACCTGAAAGCCTTCCATCGCCGCCTGCAGGGCAATGATCGGATCGATCTCGGTAATGAGCACCCGGGCGCCCTGGCCACGCAGAGAATGGGCGCTGCCCTTGCCCACATCGCCATAACCGCAGACCACGGCCACCTTGCCGGCGATCATCACGTCGGTTGCCCGCTTGATGCCGTCGAGAAGAGATTCGCGGCAGCCATAGAGATTATCGAATTTCGACTTGGTGACCGAATCGTTCACGTTGATAGCCGGAATTGCCAGAGTCCCTTTCCGCATCATATCATAGAGACGGTGGACGCCGGTGGTGGTCTCTTCGCTCACACCCTTGATTCCACCCAGGAGCTGCGGATATTCTTCATGGATGAGCTTGGTGAGATCTCCGCCGTCGTCAAGAATCATGTTGAGCGAATTGCCGTCCGGCCAGTAGATCGTTTCACGCATGCACCAGTCATATTCCTCCGCCGTTTCACCTTTCCAGGCGAACACGGGGATACCGGCAGCTGCCATGGCGGCAGCCGCGTGGTCCTGGGTGGAAAAGATGTTGCACGAAGACCAGCGGACCTCGGCACCCAATTCAATGAGCGTCTCGATGAGAACCGCGGTCTGGATGGTCATGTGCAGGGAACCGGCAATCCGAGCCCCGGACAGGGGCTTGCTGGCGCCGAATTCCTCGCGCAGTGCCATCAAACCCGGCATTTCCTTTTCCGCCATTTCAACTTCCTTGCGGCCCCATGTTGCCAGAGAAATATCACGAATCTTATAATCGGTAAACGCGCCTGGCGCGATCTGCGTCTGTTCAGCCTTGTTTTGCATCTACTACCTCCAAAATGTAATGAGCAGTCTGAATACCGGACATGCAATTATCATCCCGAACCAGACTGCTCGTTAGTTTATAGCACTATTACCCCGGCAGGTCAAAAAGGAAAAGCAGACGCCTAGGCAGCTTCTTCCTCATCCGCAACAGCTGCTTCGGCAAAGAGCTCATCAAAAATTTCCTGGACGGTGGTAATCCTGTCAGCCTTGTAGGCGTTCGTTCCGCAGAAAATCAGCCCGGTTTCCACGTCTCCTCGCTGGGCCCGGTCCAAGGCCCGGACAATACAGAAACGCTCGCCGGTTTCCTTGTAGGTACATTTTTTCAGGCAACCGGTTGAACAAACTACCCCGTTCGATTGGTCATGAGCGACAATTGCCTCACGATTCTTGATGATAGCCCTTCCCGGAAGCCCCGCCGGACTCATGATCAAGCCGATGTCTTCCTTGCGGCACTCAAGATAGGCCTGCTTGAAACTGTCGGCGGCATCACATTCTTTTGTCGCGACAAAGCGGCTCGCCATCTGCACGGCATCCGCGCCCCGGGCAAGGGCATGCATCACATCGGCGCGGTCCCAGATACCCCCGGCGGCAATAACCGGGATATCCCTGCCGAAATCACTCCTGAAATATTCTTTAATCGCCCGGATCGTTCCATAGTGATCATAGTCGCCGGTACCGATGTTTTCCAGCTTTTCTCCCAGGTGACCACCCGCGGTATCAGGGTCCTCCACGAGAACGGCGTCAGGCAGCCGGTTATAGCCCCGCTGCCATTTCTTGACAATGAGCTGTGCCGCCCTGAGCGAGGACACGATGGGAACCAGCGCGACATGGGGGGCGTGGGCCGTCAGTTCAGGAAGAGTCATGGGCAAACCTGCGCCACAGATAATGACCTTGGCGCCCCCTTCTACGGAAGCTCTTACAAGGTTTTCGTAATCTGACAGGGCCACCATGACATTGACGCCGATGACACCATCGGGGGCGATGGCATAGGCCTTCCGCAACTCTTCCTTCATAGCCTCAGGTTCAGCCTGCATATAGTTCGAGCCCGTATAGAAGGAACTGTTCATGGCGATACCGGCCGCCGCAACAATGCCAATTCCGCCGCAGCGGGCAACATGTCCGGCCAGGGAGCCACCGGAAATCCGTACGCCCATTCCTCCCTGGATCAAAGGATATTTGACCGTATAATTACCTAGTGTAAAAGGCTGCATTTGTGTTCCTTCCTTCCTCTTTCAAGGGCTGGTGTTTACTTTCGTGACTTCAGCATACTGGAAAAAGAATTCCCGTTGTGTAATAGTATTGTAAAATCCCTTTGAGAGCCACGAGGGCTCGCTGCTGCCTCGTCTTTCACACGATCGGACACCTGGTCACATGAAATGGGTCAAACGTCTTTTCCATCCCCTCATCGCCTTCATCGCCATTCAGCTGGTATGGGGGGTGATAGTCCTGTTCTGGATCTCCTGGTTTCTGGACAGCAATCGGGAATTCCGCAAGCTGGCGCAACGCTATCGCCCGGAACTCGTCAACAAGGGGCTCGACTGGACGGCCCTGCTGGGAGGACTGATCCTGCTCCTGGTCGTCCTGGCCGGCATCTACGTACTCTTTCTCTACTGGAAGCGGCAGTATGATCTCTATCGGCAGCAGAAGAACATTATCTCGCAGGTCACCCACGAACTGAAGTCTCCCCTTGCCTCAATCCAGCTCCACCTGGAAACAATCCGGCTCAGGCCGCTGGCACCCGAGAAAACGGAGCAGTTTCTCGACCTCATGCTCGATGATGTGGACCGCCTCAACCATCTGATCAGCAACTTGCTCATGGCGGCAAAACTCGAACAGAGGACCAGGGCGTCGCTCAAGCGCCCGATCGATTTCTCGGCCTTTTTGGCGGCCTATCTCGAAAAAAAGCGCATGAGCCTTCCAGAGGGAAGCTGCCTCTCCCTGGCCATTGAAGAAGGCATCACGGTTACCTGCAATCCGGAAGAAATGGAAACAGCATTGAGAAACCTGTTTGAGAACGCCACCCTCTACAGCCCGACCTCTCCGGAAATTAGCATCACACTCCGGAGAGAAAGAAAGCGCTGCCACCTCACCTTTCAGGACAAAGGCAAAGGAATCGATGCCGAACATTTGAAAAAAGTCTTCCGGATGTTTTATCGGGTTCGAAGCCACGGTGAAAATATCCGCGGGACCGGCCTCGGACTCTATATTGTAAAGTCGGTGATCACAGCCCACGGAGGCAAGATCAAGGTGACAAGTGAAGGGCTCGGCACAGGCTCCACTTTTCATATATCCCTGCCTCTTGCGGAGAAATCATGAACGAAGAAAAACCCCACATACTGCTCGTAGAGGACGAAATCCATCTCGCCCGCGGCATCTGTTTCAACCTGGAATTGGAAGGGTACCGGGTAAGCCATATGGAAACCGGAGAGGAAGCCCTGCAACGTCTTGCCTATGACCGCTTTTCCCTTATTATCCTCGACATCATGTTGCCGGGCATCGACGGTTTTGCCGTCTGCAAGAAAATACGGGAGTTTGACATGCGGGTGCCAATCCTGATTCTTTCCGCCCGCTCTGAAGAAGGTGACAGGATTACCGGCCTCTCCGCCGGAGCCGATGATTATCTGATGAAGCCCTTCAACCTGAACGAATTCCTCCTGCGCGTGCAAGGAATGTTGAAACGTTCCGCCTGGTATCGCCCCGAACCGATTGAGGAAAGCTACCGTTTTGGAGAAAGCGAAGTGTATCTCCTTTCCTATCACGCGAAAACTCCCCAAGGAGAGATCGACCTGACCGAATTGGAAGTCAAGATGCTGTCCTTCTTTTTCAGAAATGAGGGGAAGGCCGTATCCCGTGCCGATCTGCTGGAAACCGTCTGGGGCTATTCAAGCGACACGGAAACCAGGACCCTTGACAATTTTATCGTTCGGCTAAGGCGGTATTTTGAACCTGACCCGTCACATCCGGTCCACTTTCAGACAGTACGCGGGATCGGTTATCGTTTTGTCCGGGAACAGAAAAGGAAACAGGACGAAAATCAGGACGTGGGAGAAAGTCCCTAGTGGGAAGGGTTGATGGTGCCGCTTCAACTCGAAGTACGACAAAAGCCGGATGGGGAAACCATCCGGCTTTTGTTACGTTCACGCTAAAAGTTTTTTTGCCTGTTACAGCCCGGCTTTCGACCTGAGAATTTCGACCTTATCGGTTTTTTCCCAGGAAAACTCCGGCAACTCGCGGCCGAAGTGGCCATAGGCAGCCGTTTTCAGGTAGATGGGCCGGAGAAGGTTAAGCTGCTCAATAATGGCCCGGGGTCTGAGATCAAAGGTTTCCCTGACGATTTGAGCAATTCTCTCCGAAGGGATCACCCCGGTCCGGAAGGTATTGATCATGACGGATACCGGCTCGGCAACACCAATGGCATAGGCAACCTGAACTTCGCACTTGTCGCAGAGCCCGGCAGCAACCAGGTTTTTCGCCACATAGCGGCCCATATAGGACGCGGAGCGGTCAACCTTGGACGGATCCTTGCCGGAGAAAGCGCCGCCGCCGTGGGAGCCTTGGCCGCCATAGGTATCGACTATAATCTTGCGGCCGGTAAGACCGCAGTCGCCCATAGGGCCGCCAATTACGAAACGTCCGGTCGGGTTGATCAGGAAGCGGGTTGCATCAGTCATTAATTCCGCGGGGATAATTTTCTTGACGACCTCTTCAATGATGCCTTCTTTGATCATCTCATAGGAAACTTCCGGTGAATGCTGGGAGGATACGACAACCGTATCAATACTCACCGGTTGATCGTCAAGATAACGGACAGACACCTGAGATTTGGAATCGGGGCGAAGAAAATCAAGAACCCCTTGCTTGCGCACATCGCTGAGACGTTTGGTCAGTTTGTGAGCCAGCATAATCGGCATGGGCATGAGTTCAGGAGTGTCATTGCAGGCATAGCCGAACATGAGCCCCTGATCCCCGGCTCCCTGGTCTTTAAACAGCCCCTGTCCCTCGGTAACTCCCTGGGAAATATCCGGTGACTGCTTGTCAATGGAGGTAAGTACCGCACAGGTTTCCCAGTCGAAGCCCATGGCGGAGTCATTGTACCCGATCTCCTTGATGGTTTCGCGGGCTATCTTGGGATAGTCAACCACCGCATTGGTGGTTATCTCACCTGCCATAACAACCATCCCGGTCGTTACGAGAGTTTCGCAGGCAACCCGTGATGTGGGGTCCTGCGCAAGGATGGCGTCGAGCACCGCGTCTGATATCTGGTCGGCTACCTTATCCGGATGCCCTTCGGAAACCGATTCGGAAGTAAATTGAAAATCTGTCATACCCATGTGTTGTTACTCCTCTCGTGGTCTGCTGAGATGGCGGGGAACCCCCCATGAAAATAAAGATGGTAGAATTCCGCCCGCACCTTTGTCAAGTCATAAATTAGTAATACTATCCACCCTGGCGGGCGGCTCCGTAGCGGCTCAATCAATGCTGTCGGAAAACTTGGTCACTATCTGGCCTTGCAGATAGGATTCAACTTCAGCCGCCGTCGCAAAAGAAAGGGCCTGTTTTACCATCTCTTCCGCTTCAACCCGGCTGCAGCGACGAAGTATTTTTTTAACCTTTGGAATAGACACCGCATTCATGGAAAGCTCATCAAATCCAAGTCCGAGGAGTACCGGCAGATAATTCGGCTCACCTGCCATCTCGCCGCAAATGCTCACGTAAATTCCCGCACTATGCGCAGCTTCGGCGACAATTTTCAGGGACCTGAGTACCGCGGGATGTAACGGTTCATAGAGATCTGACAGATGCTCGTTGGTACGGTCGATTGCCAACGAATATTGAATCAGATCATTGGTGCCGACACTGAAGAAATCAACCTCGCTCGCCAACAGGTCGGCAATAATTACCGCCGACGGTGTCTCGATCATGATGCCGATTTCCATATTCACATCAAAAGGAATGGCCGCTGCCCGAAGCTCCTCCCTGGCCTCCTCAAGCAAGGCCTTTGCCGCGCGTATCTCGGCCACCCCGGAGATCATCGGAAAAAACACCTTCACCGTGCCGAAGGCACTCGCACGGAGAATGGCGCGCAACTGCGTCTTGAACAATTCAGGACAGCGCAGCGACAGGCGAATGGCCCGCAAGCCGAGGGCAGGGTTAAGCTCGTCTTCAAGGTTCAACTCCGGCACGAACTTGTCACCACCCACATCCAGGGTCCTGATCGTTACCGGGAACGGCGCCATCTGGCGGGCAATTTCCGCGTAGGTGCGAAACTGCTCCTCCTCATCAGGAATCGTTGTCCGTCCCAGGAAGAGCATCTCGGTACGATAGAGCCCGATTCCTTCACCGCCATGCTTTTTGATGGAAGGGACTTCCTCAATAAATTCAACGTTACCCTTCAGGAGCATCCGCTGCCCGTCAATTGTCTCGGCCGGCAGGTCCCGTAGCTTTAGAAATTCCTTTTCACGGTATTCATAGTACTGCTTATGCTGGAGATAGTCGCGGAAGGTTTCCTCGTCTGGGTTGATGATTACCAGCCCTTTGCCTCCATCGACAATTATGGAATCTCCATCCACCACTTCCCCGGTAATTTTTTCCAGGCCGACAACGGCCGGAATCTCTAAGGAGCGCGACACAATTGCCGTGTGGGAAGTTTTCCCGCCCAGATCGGTAACGAAACCTATGACCTTCTCTTTATCGAACTGAAGAATATCGGCGGGAGAAAGATCATGGGCAACGATCACCACGCGCCCCTCCGCTTCACAGA
>JAJZQA010000117.1 GCA_021810985.1 Deltaproteobacteria bacterium | reverse complement strand
TGTCTGGAGACCTTTAAGAACTCTCTCTGTTATATCTGACACTCCTTCTTTTTCAAGACGGTTAAATTCGGCAATCAGGACTATACCATTGAGAACTGCAACCCCGAATAGTGCAATAAAACCTACTCCGGCCGATATTGAAAAGTTCATTATCGGTATGAAACAGCTTGATTTGATAGAGGAACAGGCAGGTTGACGGAACGGCCTTATCGTTCCACCCTCCATTCAGACGGGATGAAAAGCTTGCAATCCCGATAGACCGAAGAGACCTTCCGCAGAAATTCAACAGACCAGGAAACCTTTAACGACCGGGTCAGCAGAACCGAGTCGCAAAATATTCCTTCCTTCGGCCCCCCCAGTTTGACAATCACCCGGTATTCACCGGGCGCAAGATTGAAGTAGGACGCCTCACATTCCACCACCAGCTCTCCTTTTGCGGGGATCATGACTCCTGCGCAGGCAGGACCGTGGCTCTGAACGCTGGCGATGAGGTCAATCATTCCCCGGTCCAGAATCAGGATGCTTACCGTGGGCAGTTCCACTTGCTGATCGAGAGTATTTCGGACCCTGGTTTGGAACCTGACAGTACCGGGAGCGGTAATTTCCTGGTTGTCTTCAGCAGCGGTTCCGCTGATCGAAAAATCTTCGATCTGGATCTGCATCGGGCAGTCGTGATGATGGATGAATTTATCAGGGGAGCGGCCCGGTTCCAAGGCCAATTTGTGCTGCAGTGACAATTCGTAATACCTGGAAAGTGCCTCCAGGGTGTCGCCGAGAAAAACCATTCTGCCCTTGTCGAGTACCAGCGTCTTTTGGCAGAGCCGTTGAATCATGCCGACATTGTGCGAGACAACGATTGCCGAGACCCCTTTTTCCGTCACCAGATTTTCAATTCTGTCATAACTGTTCTTGATGAAATTGACATCTCCCACCGCGAGGATTTCGTCAATCAGCAAAATGTCCGGGTTCGTATGAATGGCGATGGCAAAGCCAAGCCTCATGCGCATGCCGGTGGAGTAGGTCGAGACCGGGGACTCGATGAATTCATCCAGGTCGGCGAACCTGACGATGTCGTCGTAGCGCTCCTCCAGCTCTTTTTTGGACAGGCCCAGCAGTGTTCCGTTGAAAAAGATGTTTTCTCTCCCGGTGAAATGGGGATGGAAGCCGGCGCCAAGGGTGATCAGCGAACCGACTTTGCCGTTCGTGACGACCCGCCCCTGGTCAGGGGTATAGATGCCTGACAAGAGCCTGAGTAAGGTGGATTTCCCCGAGCCGTTGGCGCCGATGACCCCCAGTGATTCCCCCTTGCGGACTTCAAGGGAGAGGTCCGTTACCGCCCAGAATTCATCCTTCCGGAGCCGTTCGGTATCGAACTGGAACCCGGCGAAGATCCGGGAGACATCGAGAAAACCGTAGTAAAGGCTCCGCTTGAGGTTGCGGCAGAACTTTTTCCCGGCCTGCTGCAATGAAATTGCGAATTCCTGGTCGATCATTGTCATGTCGGTTCCGTCATAATTTTTCGATCACTTTGTCTTCGGCCAGATAGAGGAGTCTCAACCCTGCGAGAAAAATCAGCAGCGCCCCGCCGGTGCTGATCAGGAATTTCCCCGGATCGGTAAATGATCCGCCGATCAGGGAGTCGCGGCTCCAATCAAGCAGATAGGATATCGGGTTCAGCAGAATGATTTTCCTGATCAGGGAATTACTCACCTGGGGGGAATAAATGACCGGCGTGACGAACATCAGGAGCTGCATCCCGTAATCCAGCCATTTCTTGGCATCGGGCAGCACCACGGAATATACCGAGGTCAGCAGTCCGATGCCTGCTCCCATCAGGATCAACGGCAGGAGCGTGAACGGAAAGGAGATGATTTTCCAGGTTGGGTAGATGCCGTAATAGATCAGGACGATCTCGATAAAGATCAAGCCGACGGCAAGATTCAGGGTCTGGAGGATGATTTGTTTTACAATCAGGACTTCGCGGAGGAATCTCACGTCCAGACTGAAGGACGCGCTTTCAAAAAATACATTGGATGTCGACTGGTAGATACTTATGAAAAGTCTCCAGATCATGGTACTTATCAGCACATAGGCCGGATAGGGAATGGGGAGATCCCCGGGATGCAGGATGTTCGTGTAGTTGATGATCAGCCAGGATGCCACCCCGAGGGCCGGGGTTATCAGTACCCAGCCGACACTGATGAATGACCGCTTGTAATCAGAGAGGAAGTCACGCTTGACCAGGTAGAAAAGAAGATCTTTCCGTTGCAGTATTGTTGTGAGGCAACTCAGCCAGATGCCGATACTCCTGGTTTTTGCCCGGTAGTTTGGTTCATATACGGCATAATTGGACATGACAGCCTTTTAGCAATGTATTCTGTTACGGAAAGGACGGAATTTTTGCCTTTGCCCGGGTACGTTTTTTCTTTACAATTCTATTAATTACAGCCTGCTACGTATCAAATGCGTGGTGCTTTGTCAATGTCCTTGCTTCATTCACTCCGGTTTATTGGGTTTCTTGCTGAGTGTGCTGGCGATTCCGGCAATTATCGGGTCGCTAGTTGTTGCCCTGGTGCTGGTACTCTGCTGAGATAAGCGGAAATGGGACAATTCTCTAGTGATTTGTTATGATGTGCCTAGGAAGAAGTCTGGGTATTTTCAGGGAAATATTTCAAATTGCACGTCCTGTGGAGGCATTATGAAGACTTTCATACTTTTAATTTCAATCCTGATGATACTGTGGAGTTCCACGGTTGTTTCGTCTGCGCCTTTCCCGCTGGCTGTGGCAGATCCGGCCAGCGTGGGGGAGTGCCGTCTGGTGGAGAAAATTCCTGGTCCGTACGGGTACAGGTTCTGGGGGCCTCCCCCGGTCCTTGGCGACTTTAAATACCGGTCTGCCGTGAAGGCCAAGGAAGCTGGTGCAACGCATATTTTTTGGCGGGAGGCAATTAAGGGCTATTATGGTCAGACCAGAGTAATTGGCTACGCCTTTGACTGCAGCGGCGTGGCCATGCCGAAATACTTCGAGGATGCTGCCCTGTATTGATACGCATCGCCAGACAGAAGTGGCTGTCCAATACACGTTGCATTTTCTGTACAGGTTGGCGAGATTTTATAAATTGCCGCTAAAGTCAGTGTCTAAAAATCTTCTTTGAACACTTTGCGGGCTGTTGAAAAACTATGGAAAGGTCGATCCGCAAAGTTGCCACTTGCACGAAACGTCACAGAGTTCAGCGTTACTCGACAGGTTCTTTAGTGATTTATGCTGTCTGCTGCTGTGACCACAGCGATAGTAAAGTTAAAGAAATATCGTTATTTGTGTATGCGAATGCACATCATTGTGCTAGTGTACATGAAAAAAGAGTTAGTGAAGTCAATGAAACCCGGAGGCTTTCAATGTCTCCGGGTTTTTTAATTTGATCAAAGTACCATGGATTTATTTGAGTGATGTCAGGCATAACTCCACAATCTCCTGTTAAAAAGAAACGTAAGGTAGCTCTTACGAAGTGTGAACACGAAAATTAACGACCTGAATCATATGTATCTTTCGCATAGTTGACGCTGACTTGAACCTGGCTGGTTGCTATCTTTAGATAGCCTCAAATTATTCCTTCTCTTCCTCCACTTCTCTAATCCGGCCTCCGCCACTGTGCTTACAATCCTTCGGAACACTGCGCAGTTCCTTTTCTGCCATTTGCGGTTCAAGTCGATAAATTGAATAATGTCAGGGCAACTGGTGATGCGGCGAGCTGTATTTTGTGGCATCCCAGGCAACAAGTACCGTAGGTATCTCAGATACATGCGGTGGTCTGGCTGGCGCTTCCGGGTATTATGTCCAAGAAAATGCGCCCGTCGCTACAGGCCTTTCTGAAAAAGGAGAAAAAATGAATCTCAAGCGCGGAATCGTAGTAAGCCACATGAGTATGAGTGAATGGGGTGCCGGCATGGTGGTAGCAGTGGGTGACGGCAGGGCGACGATCCAATTCAGTGATGGAATTGTCAGAAAAATCGCGGCTTCACATTACTCGACACTTCAACCGGCTGATGCAACTTCCTATTTGCCGCCAGCGGAAAACGCTCCGGAGATAAAAAAGGTCCGGGCCGTTCGAAAGAGTGTGAAAAAAACGAAAGGGCCCGCGGAGTAGTCGTGTTCTTCTGCCCGAAAACTAATTGATGCGGCAAATGCCCCGTGAAAACAACCGTACTACCGCAAAAAGGACGGGAAAAGGTGAATAATGCCCAGAATCAGAATAGGCTGCAACTATGTCAGCCAGCCCTTTTGGAAGGTCATCCTTGGGGTTCCGCTTATTTACCTGCCGATACTTGCCACGCTACCTTTTGTCGCCATCGGTGTTTTTCTGGTCAAAACGCATCTGACGCTGGTTGGCGGCATGGAAATCCGGACCTATTGGGATTTTGTGCCGTCCTGGGTTTCTCACCGCTATAGCAATAAGGACCAGCCGGTCATAAAGATTTCCCGGCTTCATCCGGCCCACTACCGGTTCTTCTGGATCTTTAACTGCAAGCTCTACTGTCCCTTGAGTGTGGCCTTATTCCGCTATGCGGCGTATCTGGTGAAAATTGTGGAAAACTGGTGGTGCCCGTTTGCCCATAACCGGAAACAAGACTATGCGGAAGGTGCAATCGACAAATCCTTCTGGCATCTGGAAGCGCATGATCGTCTGAAGCTCCATCCTGATGATCGAAAAAACCCGATCTGGAATGAAGAGGGTGAATCTTGAGACGCCGCAGCTGGTCCGGCAGCTTAGGCAAAATAATTATGTCAGGTGAAACCGGTATAAAAACAGTTAGATAAAAGATCTCGATCCCCGGGGCAAAATATTTTTGATTTAATTGCTTGCATTCGATCGAGAAAAGCTGTTAAGGTGGTTCATCCGGTAATTATATCGGTTACAACTAACAAGAAGTATCAGGAGAAAGTAAGCACATGGTAAACGGAACAGTTAAATGGTTTAATGACAGCAAAGGTTTTGGTTTTCTCGAGCAGGAAAATGGCGAAGACGTATTCTGCCATTTCTCCGCCATTGTTGGCGACGGATTCAAATCCCTTGCTGAAGGTGATAGAGTTGAATTTGAAGTAACTAAGGGTCCGAAAGGGCTACAGGCCGCGAACGTAAGAAGGATCTAGTCTTCGTTCCTCGTCGAAGTAAAAAAGCCCCGGTATTTTCCGGGGCTTTTTTTATTGGTTAAATAACCTGCTTCCGGAAGTTTCTAAGATAGTTTCCATCCGGAAAGTGTCGGTTGGGGCCGGAACGGAACTTCCCCGAAGCCCCTCGCAATCGGACGCCGGACTACACCGACAGACGAGGTGGCGCCCCGGAAACAGGCGTGTTCCCTCGATCCTGCAGCCGGTCCGCACGAGAGGCTCCGTGAAAGCCCCGCTCCGTCCTTCTTTCATTTTCTTGGGGCTTCCGGATGAATACTAAGATAAGTGCGCGTCTTTATGTAGCTTGATTTTCTTCGAGGCTGTCTTGTCAGGCATGACAGAAACATATTCGAGCCTGACACGGCGCTCGTTCAGCAAAGGAGTATGACCATGGCACAGCCGAATTTCAAATTTCAGAAGCGTCAGAAAGAACTGGAAAAGAAAAAAAAGAACGAAGAAAAAATGCAGCGTAAGCTGGAAAGATCCAGTAGCCAGCTACCTGAAACTGATGTTGCCGTGCAGACTGATGAAGGAAATGATTAAAATATCTTTGTCAGATTAGACTCACCCCACTTCCCTCCGAAAACACTCAAGTCCCCACTTCCCGATACGTGAGCCACTTTTTGTGGTCATACAACAAACGTTCCGTAATTACCATGATATGCTTTACAGTGAGCAGCGATCAGAACGAAGGTTGTGCATTACACACCTTTCCAGCCCCGGCCGCGAATCCTGCTGAAATAGGGCGTCGATCTTTTTCGCAGTTAAAACGTGGGCGTAGTTTTCACCGGTAAAGGAGCGCATCGTGAAAAAGTCCGAAAACGTGGAAATATTCATCATCGGTAATGAAATTCTCAACGGAGAAATCCAGGATACCAATACGCATTGGTTATGCAAGGAAATCACCGGCATGGGTGGCCAGCTGTCCCGGGCAACAGTGCTGCGTGACGACCTCGATTGTATTGCCGCGGAGCTGCGTGCGGCACTGGCTCGGAGGGCCGGGATCATCTTTACCTCCGGTGGTCTTGGACCGACCGCGGACGATCTGACCCTTGCCGCTGTAGCCAAATGTGCCGGCAAAGAGCTGCGCTTGAACAGCGAGGCGCGGCAGATGATCAAGGAAAGCTATGATGCCCTGTTTGAGAAGGGGATTCTGGCCGAGGGCGGCCTGACCCCGGCGCGGGAAAAGATGGCCTGGCTGCCGGAAGGGGCCATCCCGCTCTACAACTCCGTCGGTACGGCGCCCTGTTCGCTGTTTCATGCCGGACAAACCGTGATTATCAGCTTGCCCGGCATTCCCAAAGAACTGAAAGGAATTTTCAACAGCTCGCTGCAGCCTTTTCTGCAGGAAACCTTCCGCGGCGGCATTTCGGTGATGCATACCATAACTGTATGCTGTAATGACGAGTCGGTGCTGGAACCGGTTCTCAGCCGGGTTGTGCCCGCGCATCCAGCTGTGTACATCAAGTCCCTGGCAACCATGCCCGGCGAAACCCCCGAGCTGGATATCACTCTGACCGCCGTGGGGTCTGACCGGACCACCCTCGTGTCGCTGATCGATTCGGCGGTGACGGACCTGAAAGAAGGCTTTTCCGGCCTTGGCTTTGTCAGCAGGGATAAACTTGTCAAGGGCCTGAATCAACCTTGACGGCATGTTGATCCATTTTATTTCGTGGGTCAGCATGGCACCGGCTGTCCGGGTATCCTAGTGAAGCGAGGTTGAGAATGAAAAGTGGAGATAATGCATCAACAAAAGCTGCCGAACTGCGGCGCAATGCTGAAGCGCTGTTGAATTCGAAATCCGTGGGGGAAATTGATCCCCGGGCGGAGTCCGATATACGGCGGCTCCTCCACGAACTTCAGGTCCACCAGGTCGAGTTGGAGATGCAGAACGATGAATTGCGCCGGGCCAGGGAGGAGCTTGAGGTGTCGCGGAACAAGTACGCCGAACTCTACGACTTCGCACCGGTCGGCTATTTTGCCTTTGATCCGCAGGGCCTGATCCGGGAGGTAAATCATGCCGGCGCGCAACTGCTGGGAATCGAGCGGCAGCTGCTGGCCAATAAACCCTTCAGCGGCTTTATTGCCGATGCGGAGGGCCGGGAGATTTTTGCCAAGCACCTGGAATTGGTTCTGCACCGCCGGGTTACCCTACGCTGCGAGATCAGGCTCACGGTAAGTGATAGTATCGCGGTCCATTGCCAGCTTCAGAGTATAGCGGTGGATACCGTCGAGCCTGAGGCCGTGTACATCCTAACCTCGATTGTTGACGGTACGGTCCGCAAGCAGTTGGAAGAAAAGCTGCAAAATGCCCATGATCTGCTGGAGGTGACCGTTCAAAATCGAACGGGAGAATTGATCAAGGCCAATGCGAAACTCCAGCAGGAAATCGAAGAACGCAAGGAGGCTGAAAAGTCGCTCCATGATGCGGTTGCGCAAATCAAGCGGCTGAAAGAACGGCTCCAGGCCGAAAACATTTACCTGCAACGGGAGGTTTCCGGGGAGTCCAACTTCGGCGAAATTGTCGGTCAAAGCAGCGCCATGTCGTATGTTTTCTTTCGGGTCGAGCAGGTGGCACCCCAGAATGCGACCGTGCTTCTCCTGGGCGAAACCGGCACCGGCAAGGAGGTTATCGCCCGGGCCATCCACAGCAGTAGTGCCCGCAAGGAC
>JAJZQA010000116.1 GCA_021810985.1 Deltaproteobacteria bacterium | reverse complement strand
TCTACTGGGGGGGGCGAAGAAGAATGGCTGGCCACGAGCGACAAACCCAAAAGCCGCTACTCCGGAGACCGGGAACTGGATAATCCCCTTGCCGCCGTGCAGATGGGGCTGATTTACGTGAACCCGGAAGGGCCGGACGGAAATCCGGATCCGGTGGCTTCAGGCCGTGATGTCCGTGAAACCTTCGCCCGTATGGCCATGAACGACGAAGAGACCATTGCCCTTGTTGCCGGTGGGCATACCTTCGGCAAATGCCACGGCGCCGGACCGGCGACCCATGTTGGGCCTGAGCCCGAAGCGGCCGGCCTTGAGGAGCAAGGGCTCGGCTGGAAGAACAACTTTCGCAGCGGCAAGGGTGACGATACCATCAGCAGCGGCATCGAGGGGGCCTGGAAGCCGAAACCGACCACCTGGGACATGGGCTACCTGAAGGTGCTGTTCAAGTACGAGTGGGAACTGGTCAAGAGTCCGGCCGGGGCGAACCAGTGGCTGGCCAAGGACGTGGACGACGAGGATATGGTGGTTGGCGCCCACGACCCGTCGAAGAAGGTCCGGCCAATGATGACCACGGCTGACCTCTCCCTGCGTTTCGACCCGGTCTACGAGCCGATTGCCCGGCACTACCTGGCGAACCCAGAGGAATTTGCCGATGCCTTTGCCCGCGCCTGGTTCAAGTTGACCCACCGCGACATGGGCCCCCGTTCCCGCTATCTTGGCCCGGAGGTCCCAGCCGAGGATCTTATCTGGCAAGACCCTGTTCCTTCAGTCGATCACCCGCTGATTGATGCCGGGGACATCGCCGCCCTCAAGGCAAAGATACTTGCTTCGGGGCTGACCGTCTCCCAACTGGTCGCAACCGCCTGGGCTTCGGCTTCCACCTTCCGCGGATCCGATATGCGCGGCGGCGCAAACGGCGCGCGCATCCGTCTCGCTCCCCAGAAGGATTGGCAAGTCAACGAGCCGGCCAAGCTGCAGGCCGTGCTGCAGACGCTGGAGGGAATTCAGCAGGCATTCAACGGTGCTCAGTCCGGCGGGAAGAAGGTTTCCCTCGCTGATCTGATCGTGCTGGGCGGCTGCGCAGCTGTCGAACAGGCGGCGAAGAATGCCGGGCACGCGATCACCGTCCCCTTCACGCCGGGACGCACGGATGCCTCGCAGGAGCAAACCGACGCGGCGTCCTTCGCCGTACTCGAACCGGCCGCGGACGGCTTCCGCAACTACCTCAAAGCCAGGTACAGCATAACGGCGGAGGAACTGCTGCTTGACCGGGCGCAATTGCTGACCCTGACCGCACCCGAAATGACGGTGCTTGTAGGCGGCATGCGCGTCCTCAATGCCAACTACGGCCAATCCCAACACGGTGTCTTTACCAAGCGGCCGGAGACGCTTACCAACGACTTCTTCGTGAACCTGCTCGACATGGGCACCAGCTGGCAGGCAACGTCCGATGCCGATGTGTTTGAAGGGCGTGATCGCAAGAGCGGCGAACTCAAGTGGACCGGCAGCCGGATCGACCTCGTCTTCGGGGCTAACTCACAGCTGCGGGCCGTCGCGGAAGTCTACGGTTGTGAGGATTCCCAGGAAAAGTTCCTGAATGACTTCGTAGCAGCGTGGAACAAGGTTATGAACCTTGACCGGTTTGATCTTGCCTGACCGATTGTGATTTGAGAATATTATCTCGCCCTGATTTGTTCAGTGCTTTATTTTGAAAAGACATCCGCCCGGGTGTCTTTTTTTTTGGAAAGAGCCGGAAAAGGCCGCAAAGAGCTGTGTTACGTCGATATTCGGTTTGACGCACCGGCATCTATCCCTTAAAGTAGGGAGAACTAAGTTGCGTTTTAAGCAGCCTGATAGTGACGAAAGGGGATACTACATGCCGAAAATCAAGTCCCGGCTGTTCATGCTTGCGGCAGGTCTAACCTGCTTCATTGTCCTGACCATGCTTTCAACGCCCGGATTTTGCCTGGAAGCGCCGTCAAAAGGCGGTACGCAGTATGTGCCGGTCTATTCCATGGTCTATACCGGTGATCGTGCGGTTCCGGTCAACTTGGCCAGCACCCTGAGTATCCGCAATACCGATCCGAGAAATTCGATCAGAGTGGTCAGTGCCGATTACTACGCTTCCACCGGCCGGCTCATCAGACGCATGCTTGCGAAAGTCATGGTCCTCGGGCCGCTGGCATCTACGAGCATTTTTATCAAGGAAAAAGACACGATCGGAGGCTTCAGCACCAGTTTTCTGGTCCGGTGGACGGCTGATAAGGAGGTTTCCGCTCCCGTTATCGAGTGTGTCAATATTGGCGCCTACTCCGGCCTGGGAATTTCGTTCGTCACCCCTGGGCGGGAAATCCGTTAGGAGAGGAATCCATGGAGCACGCATTATTGCAGGATATGGAGATCCTCTTTGGCTTGGCGGTGGTCACCGTAATTCTTTTCCGGCGACTCAAATTCCCCTCGATTATCGGCTTTCTTGTTGCCGGTCTGCTGGCCGGGCCTCACACGCTGGGACTCATCAAGAACCTCCACCAGGTCGAACAGATGGCCGAAATAGGGGTGGTTTTGCTGTTGTTCACCATCGGCATCGAGTTTTCGCTGAAGGAATTGATGCGTATCAAGCAGTTGGTCCTGCTGGGCGGCAGCATCCAGGTCGGAGTTACGATTCTGATCACGGCCCTGATCGCCGGCAGTTTCGGCTTTGGACTGCCGCAGTCGGTATTTTTCGGTTTTCTGGTGGCACTTTCCAGTACCGCCATTCTCATGAAACTGCTCATGGACGCCGGCGAGATGGATGCTCCCCATGGCAAGATGGCCATGGGAATCCTGATTTTTCAAGATCTCTGCGTGGTGCCGCTGATGCTCTTTGTGCCATTTCTGGCCGGAAGCGGGAATGGTCTGCAGGGCATTTTGCTCGTATCCGTGAAAGCTGCCGGCGTGGTCACGGTTGCCCACTATGGAGCGCGCTTTTTAATACCCTGGATCTTCGGCCAGGTGGTCAAGGCCCGCAGCAGGGAGCTTTTTCTGCTGACGATTCTCTTCATCGGCTTCGGTACCGCTTGGATCACCGCCCAAGTGGGCCTTTCCCTGGCACTGGGCGCTTTTATCGCCGGTCTGGCCATCTCCGAGTCTGAGTACAGCAACCAGGCACTCGGCGACATTATTCCCTTCCGGGATGCGTTCATGTCGCTCTTTTTTATCTCGGTCGGCATGCTGCTCGATCCGGCCATAGTGTTCAAGCATCCACTGCTGATCGCTTCGCTGGTACTAACTCTTGTCCTCATCAAGGCCCTTATCGCCAGCGGTGCGGTGCTGGCCCTCGGCGTCCCGATGCGGATTGCTCTTGTTTCCGGTCTCTGTCTCGCCCAGATTGGAGAATTTTCCTTTGTCCTCTGCCAATCGGGACTCAAATATGGCCTCCTCAGCCAGGAACTGTACCAGATTTTTCTTGCAGCCTCGGTGGCAACCATGGGACTTACGCCAGTTTGCCTGCGGATTGCCTCGCCGGTTGCCGATCGGCTGGTCGGTTTGCTTCCCCATACGCTGACCAAGGGGAGGGGAGTTCTGGCCCGGCGTGAGCATAAGACGAAGTTTTCCGATCACGTGATCATTGTCGGCTACGGCCTGAACGGGAGAAATCTTGCCCGGGTACTGAAACACTTCCAGATCGAGCATCTGGTTATTGAGACTAACCCCTTTACGGTGAAGGCCGAGCGGAAAAAGGGGGTTCACATCATTTTCGGCGATGGTTCGAGTCAGGAAATCCTTGCCCACGCGAACGTCGATCGTGCCCGCATCATCGTCATCGCCATCTCGGATGCTGCGTCGAGCCGGCGTATCGCGGCCCAGGCGCGGCACCTGAACCCCGGGATCCATATCATCGTGAGGACCCGTTACACCCTGGAGATGGAGCCGCTCTACAAATTGGGAGTAAACGAAGTTGTTCCGGAGGAATTCGAAACCTCCATCGAGATCCTTTCCCGCGTACTGCGGAGATACCTGCTGACCCATGATGATATCGAGCGCTGTGTTTCCGAGGTGCGAGGAGATTCCTACGAGATGTTCCGGAGCATGAGCCGCAGGCACAGCCATGCCGTCGGCATCTCGGGCTTCCTTACCGGCGCGGAGATCGCCACTTTCCGTATCGGTCCGAAATCACCTCTGGTGAATACCAGCCTGCGTGACGGGATCATTCGCGATCGTTCCGGCGCCACACTGTTGATGATCAAGCGAGACAACCAGGTGATTCCCAACCCCGATCCGATCTGGGAACTCAATGAAGGGGATGTCGTTCTGATGATGGGCACGACCGAGCAGCTTGCCGCCGCGGCAGGTCTGTTTGAACATAACATTTGATCCCGTTCGGGTGACAGGACGGAAACTTTCGGGAGATCAGCAATGTTAAAATATATTCAACTTTCCAGCTATGCCAGAAACGAACTGATCGACATCACGCCGCGTGTCGAGGAGCTCGTGAAAAAATCCGGGGTTTCAAGCGGAGTGGTGTACCTGTGCTGCCTCCACACCACGGCCGGCATTACGATAAATGAGGGTGCCGACCCGGACGTGCGCCGCGATATTTCGCGTTTTTTTGAACAACTGGTGCCTGTTGATGCACCTTTTGACCATAGTGAGGGAAACTCCGATGCCCATGTGAAATCTTCACTCGTTGGCGTTTCGGAGACAGTGCTCATAAACGGGGGGCGCCTCCTGCTCGGTACCTGGCAGGCGATCTACTTCTGCGAATTCGATGGCCCGCGGACCAGAAAAGTTGCGGTAAAAATCGTAGCGGACCGGTAGGCGATAATCTCCGTTTGCCTTTACGAAAAGAACTGCGTCTGTTACTATTTTCCTCTAGTTTCGCTGAGCAAGGGAGAGTGCCTGTTTGGAAAAAAATGACGAGTTCTATAAAAGTCTTCTGGACAACCTCTACGACGGTGTCTATTTCCTGGACCGGGAACGTTCCATTCACTACTGGAACAAGGGCGCGGAACGGATTACCGGATATTCACGTGGTGAGGTCGAAGGGTCTCAGTGCTGGAACAATATTCTCATGCATGTGGATTCAGAGGGAAAAAGCCTCTGTCAGGACAGGTGCCCGGCCCGAAACACCATGGAGAGCGGAAATCCCGCCGAGGCGGAGGTGTTTCTCCACCATAAAAATGGCCACCGTATTCCGGTGAGCGTCAAGGTTTCTCCGATTTTCGATGCGGCGGGTGCCGTAATTGGCGCCGTAGAAATTTTCCGGGATAACAGCGATAAACTTGCCTCTCTCTCCCTGATTGAAGAGTTGGAAGAAAAGGCCTTTCAGGATACCTTGACGGCCCTCCCCAACCGGCGTTATCTGGAAAGGTATCTGATGGCGAGGCTTGATGAAACTTCCCGCTATGATTGGAAATTCGGGCTTATTTTCTTTGATATCGACCACTTTAAATCAGTCAACGACACCTATGGTCACGATGTGGGCGACGAGGCTTTGAAGGTGCTGGCCCGAACCCTTACCCTCAGCTCCCGTTCCTTCGACATTGTCGGCCGCTGGGGAGGCGAGGAATTTGTTGTTGCGGTTGTTAATGTTGACCGCGAGAAACTCCACCAGATTGCCGAGAGGTATCGGCGCATGATTGAGAGTTCCAGCGTGACAGCCGGCGAGATGAGCTTCGGGATGACCGCATCCTTAGGTGCTACTCTGGTATGCAAAGGCGATACCCTGGATTCCCTGGTGAAAAGAGCCGATGGCTTGATGTATCAAAGCAAACTGGCGGGTCGTAACTGCGTGACGCTGGGGTAACTGGTGTAAGGGTTGAATCGACCTGCACAGTGATCCTGGTGGTAGTTGCCTGTTAGGAAATCTGCTTCTCTTGAAAGGATCGTCAATGAATATCGTAATACTTGCAGGAGGGTCAGGCACCCGATTCTGGCCACTTTCCCGGAAAAAGACCCCCAAACAGCTGATGTCGGTCTTTGGCGGCAAATCCATGCTCCAGCGAACCGTGGAGCGGGTCCTGCCGCTCAAACCCGAGCGGATTTTCGTGGTGACGAATGCCCTGCAGGCAGCAGAAACCGAACGGCAACTCACGGATTTCGACAGTGACGCTATTTACGTCGTCGAGGAACCCCTGGCGAGGAATACCGCCCCGGCAATCGGGCTTGCCGCCGCAATTATCGAACGCCAGGACCCTACCTCCGTGATGGTGGTTCTCCCTGCCGATCATTTCATCCGTGATGAAGAAGAATTTCGGGCCGCCTTGCTGCGAGCCGAAGCCGCCGCTGTCGATTGGAATCTCGTTACTCTCGGTATAGTCCCGACCGGGCCGGAAACCGGTTATGGCTATATAGAAGCCGATCTCTTCGAGGGAACGCAAGCGGCCCTCCCGGTGAAGCGTTTCGTGGAAAAACCTCCCCGGCAAAAGGCCATCGAGTTCGTTGCCGCGGGCAATTTTTTCTGGAACAGCGGCATGTTCGTCTGGCGCACGGACGTAATCCTCGATCGCATCAGGACACTGATGCCGGAACTCTGGGCCGGACTTTCCGTCCTGGATGTTCCGAATTGTCTGAGCCGCTTGCATTCGATGAACGAACAGGTAACGGATCTTTACGGCCGGATCGAATCCCAGTCGATTGACTACGGGGTTATGGAAAAAGCGGAGGGTGTGGTGGTGCTGCCTTCTTCGTTCGGCTGGAGCGATGTGGGGAGCTGGAGCGCCCTGCCGGAGCTTTTGCCGGGGGATGAGGCAGAGAACGTGGCTGTGGACGCCTCACGGATCGTCTCGCTCGATTCAGGCAACTGCCTGGTTCGCGGAAACGACAAGCTCGTCGCCTTGCTGGGCGTGCATGACCTGATCGTGGTCGACAGCGGGGACGCCCTCCTGGTCTGCCCCAGGGAGCGGGCCCAGGATGTCAAGAAGATAGTCGACGAGTTGGAACGGCAAGGGTTGACGGAGTACCTGTAAGCGCATTCGGTCGGGGCACTGAAGTTTTTGAAACGTTCAGTGCCCCCGCTTGACTGATACCAACAGGGACTGCGACGCTACCAGCACCCTCTGCCAACTAAAAACTAAAAACTGATTTTTACATGTAAACCATGACACGAAACGAGATTGCCCCGTCCAGCGATTTGAACGGGATGGTTACGCCCTTGCATTGAATATTCATGCTGGTCTTTTCCTGTGATTCCGGCGGTTCACTGACCGGGCGGATCTTTCCGGAGACCACCAGCGGCAGACCCAGGGCGACGCTGCCGTACTGTTCATGGTATTTGCTCTTGAAGACTCCGGCGATGTTGTTCGTCAGTTCGCCGATGGCATCGCGAACCGCCTCTTCGTCAGCTTCTTCCATCATGAGGAGTTCTTTTGCCACTTGAAAGGCAGCGTTTTTGTCGGTGGCATACATGATATATCCAACGCGCTCACCTGCCACACCGACAATGCCGACAACATCCGATTCCACCGGTTCAATCTTTTTCTCGATCTTGCCGGCAAGGATTTCCATGCCCATATAGGTCATGAACGTATCCTGCGTCGCCGACATGATGGTGAACATGATCTCTTCAAATGTGATTCCACTCACGTGCTTTCCTCCTGGCCAGGTAATGTGCTTTCATTTCTTATCGTACCTTTTACTCAGAAGTTTAGTCTTTAGTTAAATAGTGCCTGTTAGGTTTATTGACAAATAGATCAACCTGTAGTGAAATTATTTCCTCGCTTGAGAACTGCGTTGTGTTCCGCGACTTCGTTCCGGCAGGGTGAGGACTGCAAATCACAACATTTGCACACGGAGGCATGGTATGAAAATCGCTCTGTTGGGTCTTCCCCAGTCTGGGAAGAAGACACTTTTCACTCTTTTGACCGGCCGGG
>JAJZQA010000115.1 GCA_021810985.1 Deltaproteobacteria bacterium | reverse complement strand
ACTGGCGGAGCGGCATCATGCTGGTCATCCTCTGTACGACGATCCTTTCTTTCATCATCTTTGCCTGGGACCGGGCGGCCGGTCTCAGCGCCGACGAGAAGCGGGAAATCGGCATTCTCAAGGCGGTCGGCTGGGAGACCTCCGACGTGCTGATCATGAAATTCTGGGAGGGAACAGCGGTTTCCCTGACCGCATTCCTGGCCGGGGTGATCCTGGCCTACTGCCATGTCTTCTTCACTTCATCGGCCCTTTTTCTGCCGGTGCTGAAGGGCTGGTCGACCTTGTATCCCGACTTCAGGCTCGTGCCGTACATCAATGTCAATCACCTGATCACGCTATTCTTTTTTTCCGTTGTCCCCTATACGATCACCACCATCATCCCGGCCTGGAGGGCCGCGACCATCGACCCCGATTCGGTCATGAGATAGGAACAGGCTGCCGATGATAACAATCAGAGAGGTGACGAAGGTCTTCAATCAGGGCCGGCCCAATGAATACACGGCGGTGGATGGGGTGAATCTGAGCGTTGAGATGGGAAAGGTACTGGCGCTGAAGGGGCCAAGCGGTTCGGGGAAGACCACGCTGCTGACGGTCCTCGGCTGTATGTCGCGGCCCACTTCGGGGAGGATTTTTCTGCGGGAACGGGAGCTGACCAGCCTGCCGGAACGTTTCCTCACCGAAATACGCCGCCGGACCTTCGGCTTTATCTTTCAGCAGCTCAATCTCGTCAAGGGGGTTACCGCGCTGGAAAATGTCATGGTTCCGGTCTATCCGACCGGGGAGAAATTTTCCTCGCTCCGGAAAAGGGCACTGTCGCTTCTCGACACCTTCAACCTGTCCCACCGCGCGGCGGCCAAGGTGGAATGGCTTTCCGGCGGTGAGGCGCAGCGGGTGGCCATTGCCCGGGCGCTGATCAACAATCCCGAGATCATCATCGCGGATGAACCGACCGCCCATCTCGACACCCGGCTTTCCCGGGAGTTCATGGAAATCATGCAGGACCTGAAAGATCAGGGGAAAACCATCCTGATTTCCAGCCACGATCCGATCGTCTTTGAGTCGAACCTGGTGGACAGGGTGCTGGAGATGAGAGACGGCAGACTGGTGAGCGACGGAGCTGCCCGATGATTCTGCATCCGGGGATCCTTTCGCTGCTGATCTCATCGCTGCTGGTCGGCGGGATGGTGCTTTATGCCGCGGCTTGCGGCATCGCGATTTTGCGCGGCTGGGACATCTCCAGCGGCAGCGAGCGGCAGTTGCAGCTGGAAAGGAAAACCTACCTCGTTTCAACCATACTCGGCTACCTGCTGTTCTTTCAGCTCATCTCCCTGTTTCTCTTCATTTATACGGTGGACGATATCTGCCCGCTCTTCACCGGCGCCATGTGCGCGGTCGGCTCCCTGACGGTGAACCCGTTCGGCTACCCGGTGCTCCTTTGCAAGACGGCGACATTTATCCTTGCCGGTCTCTGGTTGATCCTGAATTATGCGGACAGCAGGGGGTACGATTACCCGCTGATCCGGATTAAATACCGCTTTCTGCTGCTACTTGCCCCGTTGGTTGTGGTGGAAGCGGTCCTGCAGTGGTTCTATTTCCTGCAACTGCACCCGGACGTCATTACCTCCTGCTGCGGCAGCCTCTTCTCCTCGGCCAACGAGAGTGTGGCAGCGGAGATCGCCGCTCTGCCGGCCTTCCCCATGATGGCTGTCTTCTATGGCGTGATGCTGCTTACCCTGGTATCGGGTGTCGTGTTCTACCGGAGCGGCAAGGGGGGCTGGCTGTTTCCGTTGTTGAGCGGCATTGCTTTCGTCGTCGCTATAAGCGCTGTTATCTCCTTTATTTCCCTCTACTTCTACGAACTCCCGACGCACCATTGTCCTTTCTGCATTCTCCAGAAAGAATACCTCTACGTCGGCTATCCCCTCTACATCCTGCTGCTGGTCGCCACGGTAAGCGGACTCGGCACCGGTCTGCTACTGCCTTTCAGGAACATTGCCAGCCTGGTCGATACAGTTCCTCAATTGAGCCGGAAGCTTACCCTTGTTTCCGTCCTCTCCTATCTCCTCTTTACCGTCATTGCCAGCTGGCCGATTGTGTTTTCCAGCTTCACGCTGAAAAATTGAGAGGCTACAGCAGGCTGAGAATCTGTTTCTTCAAGGTCGCATCGGAGGCACTGCCGAGGATTTTGTAGCGAATGACGCCCTTCCTGTCGACCAGGTAGGTGCGCGGCACTCCGGCCACATCGTAGTTTTTGGCCATTATCTGGTCCGGGTCGAGGAGTACCGGATAGCTGATTCCCATTTCCTTAGCGAGCTTCCGCACGACGTCTTTGCGTTGGCCCACATTTACGGCCAGAATGACCAGTCCTTTCTTGCCGTACTGCCGGTGAAACTTCTCCATGGCCGGCATTTCTTCCTTGCAGGAACTGCAACCCCCGGCCCAGAAGTGGAGCATGAGCACCTTGCCCCGGAAATCGTCCGGAACCCGGACCGTCGTGCCGGTGAGGCTGGTGAGGGCGACCCTTGGCGGATTGCTGCCTACTCGTAAAGGTGTTCCTCCGGCGGCAAAAACGCCGGTGGCGTTACCGATGAGAAAAAGGGCAAGCAAGACGGCAGCCTTCCTGGAGAAGCTCAGCAGCAAACGTGTCAGTATCATGTAGTACAACCTCCTGAAATGTTCAAAAAGACCTGCCAGGTTTTCAAAACCTGGCAGGTCTGGTCCGTCTTATGAGGACAGCACGCCCTCGGCGGGTGCCAAGGGAAGTTTTTTCTTCACCTCAAAATTCCATTTCCACATCTCGAAGATTACCGGATAGACCATCAGCTCCATGAGGAAGGAGGTGAAGATACCGCCGACCATCGGTGCCGCGATATGTTTCATGACGTCGGAGCCGGTGCCGCTTGCCCACATGATCGGAAGCAGGCCGAGAAACATGGTCGCCACGGTCATGACCTTGGGCCGGAGCCTCTTGACCGCTCCTTCAAGCACCGCCTGTTGAAGCTCCTCGCGATTGCGGAGCCGCCCCTCTTTTCCGGCCTGCGCATAGGCCAGATCAAGATAGAGGAGCATGAAGACCCCGGTCTCGGCATCGACACCGAGCAGGGCGATCAAACCGACCCAGACTCCGATACTCATATTGTACCCCAGCAGGTAGAGGAACCAGATGGCGCCGATGGCCGAAAACGGCACCGCCAGCAGAATGATGACGGTTTTCACCAGGGAGCGGGTATTGAGCCAGAGGAGTATCAGAATAAAAAACAGCGTCAGGGGGATGATCAGGGTCAGGCGTTCCTTGACACGGGCCATGGCTTCGTACTGGCCGCTCCAGGTTATCGCATAGCCGGGGGCGAGCTCGATCTGCTCCCGGAGCAGCGGCCCGGCCTGGTCGATGAAGCTGCTCGGATCGCGATCCGCCAGGTCCACATAGACGTAGCCGGTCAGGAGCCCATCCTCGTCGCGGATCATCGATGCCCCCGCGGTGACAGTAATCTCTGCCAGCTGGCCGAGTGGAATCTGTTTCTTGCCGTCGTTTGCCGGGATCAGGACCCTGCGCAGGGCCTCCGGATCGCCGCGGAAATCACGCATGTAGCGGACATTTACCGGATATCTCTCGCGGCCCTGGATGGCGGTGGTCACGTTCTCTCCGCCGATGGCGCTCTGTACCACCTGTTGCGCCTCGTCAACGCTCAGACCGTACCTGCCCAGTTCCTCCCGGTTCCACTCGATATCGAGGAAATAGCCGCCGCCGGTCCGTTCGGCAAAGACGTTGCGTGTGCCTTTGACCGATTTCAGCAGCGATTCGACCCGGGCGCCGATGTCCTCGATCGTGACCAGGTTGCCCCCGGAAATTTTCAGTCCGACCGGAGTGCGGATGCCGGTGGTGAGCATGTCGATCCGGCCCTTGACCGGCATGGTCCAGGCATTGGAGACCCCGGGGAGGTGCAGGGCCTCGTTCAGCTGCGCTACCAGCTCGTCTTTCGAGATGGTGTCCGGGGTCATGACCCGCAGGGGGACCTTCAGCCATTCCGGCGCCCAGGAGGAGTACCAGGTTTCCTTCTTCCGCCACTCCGACTTGGGTTTCAGGGTTATCACCGTTTCCAGCATCGAGAGCGGCGCCGGGTCGGTGGAGGTTTCGGCCCGCCCGGCCTTGCCGAGCACCCGGTCGACTTCCGGAAAGCTTTTGATGATCCGGTCGGTTACCTGCAGCAGTTTCTGCGCCTCGGTGATCGAGATGCCGGGCATGGTGGTCGGCATGTACATCAGCGACCCTTCATCCAGAGGCGGCATGAACTCCGAGCCGAGTTTCAGGTAAACCGGCCAGGTCAGCAGCACGAGGGCCAGGGCGATCCCCAGGACCAGCGATTTTCTCCGCAAGGCCCAGATTGCGGCCGGTTCGTAGAGCCGGATCAGGAAGCGGCTGATCGGATGATCCTTTTCCGAGCGAATCTTGCCCACCAGCACGGCATTGGCGGTCCTGCACAGCCAGCGGGGCCGAAAGCTGAAGTTGCGGACATTGGTCAGGAGCATCCGCAGGGCCGGGTCGAGGGTGATGGTGAGCAGCGCCGCCACCACCATGGAGAGGGTCTTGGTGTAGGCGAGCGGCTTGAAGAGTCGTCCTTCCTGGGCTTCCAGCGACAGGACCGGCAGAAAGGAGACGGCGATCACCAGCAGGGCGAAGAAGCTCGGTCCGGCGACCTCCTTGAGCGCGCCGAGCACCACGGTCCGATGATCTTCCTTGCGGCCCCCCTGTTCCCAGATCTCCAGCTTCTTGTGAGTCTGTTCGACAATGACGATCGCGGCATCCACCATGACGCCGATGGCGATGGCGATTCCCCCGAGCGACATGATGTTGGCGTTGATGCCGAGCAGCTGGAAGGGGATGAAGGAGATGAGCACGGCCAGGGGGATGGTGATGATCGGGATGATCGAGCTGGGGGCGTGCCAGAGGAACAGCAGGATCACCAGCGAAACGGTGATGATAACCTCGAAGATGGTGGACTTGAGGTTGTCGATGGACTTTTCAATAAGCTCGGAGCGGTCGTAGATCGGCACTACCTTGACCCCGGCCGGGAGGCCCGGCTCGATCTCTTTCAGCTTTGCCTTTACCCCCCGGATCACGTCCAGGGTGTTCTGTCCCTGGCGCATGACCACAATGCCGGAGACCACCTCTCCCTGACCGTCCAGATCCGAGACCCCCCGCCGCAGATCCGGACCGAGTACCACCCGGCCCACGTCCCTGATGCGGATGGGCGTACCGTCTTCGCTGGTTGAAAGGACGATGTTCTCGAAATCGGCCACGGAACGGGCATAGCCACGCCCCCTCACCATGTATTCGGTTCCGCCGAACTCAATCAGCCGTCCGGCCGCTTCGCTGTTGCCGCCGCGCACCGCCTCGACCACCCGGTTGATGGAGATGCCGTAGGCCTGAAGTTTGTTCGGATCAAGGTTCACCTGGTACTGCTGGCCGAAGCCGCCGAGGGGGGCCACTTCGGCAACGCCGGGTACCGCCTTGAGGTAGTAGCGGAGATACCAGTCCTGGTAGGAGCGGAGCTCGGCCAGGCTGTGGCTGCCCGAGCTGTCCACCAGTGCATACTGGAAGATCCAGCCGACGCCGGTGGCATCCGGTCCCAGTTCGGTCCTGACCCCGTCCGGAAGGCGCTGCAGGACGCCGGACAGGTACTCCTGGGTGCGCGAACGGGCCCAGTAGATGTCGGTGCCCTCTTCGAAGATCACGTAGACAAAAGAATAGCCGAAGTCGGTGAAGGCGCGGACGGTCTTGACCTTCGGCGAGCCGAGCATGGCGGTCACGATCGGATAGGTGACCTGATCCTCGATAATGTCGGGGCTGCGATCCCAGCGGGAGTAGATGATGACCTGGGTGTCGGAGAGGTCGGGAATGGCGTCCAGGGTCATGTGGTGCATGGACCACCAGCCGGCGACCGCGGCCATGGTCACCAGGAGAAAGATAACCAGTTTGTTCTGAGCGGAAAACTCTATGACCCGGTTAATCATGGTGCTGCCCGCCATGTTCCTTTGGCGGGTGAGGGGAGCCTCCCTCCGCCTGTTTTCCGGTGTACTTCAGCGGGGCCTTGTCAAAGTCCCGTTTGCACTCGAGGGAGCAGAAGTAGTAAGTTTTTCCCTGGTAGTCGCTGGTCAGGCCTGCGGCCCTGGAACGCCCCTCGTCGACCATCATTCTGCAGGCGGGATCGATACTTCCCGTTCCCGACATCCCTTCGGCAGCACTCTTCATCCTGCTCTCCGAGTCAATCAGGAAATTCCCCGAAACAACGATCCGCTCTCCCGGCTTGAGCCCCTCGAGAATCTCCACGCGGCCGTCCAGGTACTTGCCGGTTTCCACCTCGCGCGCCTCGAACAGTCCGGTGCCCCGCTCGACGAAAACGGTCTTCTTCAGGCCGGAATCCAGCACGGCTTCCGCGGGTACCGTGATCGCAGGCGGCATGGTCACCGCATGCTCCACATCCACGAACATGTCCGGCCGCAGCACGAAACCGGGATTGTCCGCTTCCAGCCTGACCTTCAGGGTGCGGGTGGCCGGGTCGAAGACCGGCAGGACGCTGCTGACCCTGGCCTGGAAGGCTTTTCCCTGGTAGCGGAAGGAGACCTTCTGCCCGGGGCGGAAGTACCTCGCTTCGTTCTCGTAGGTGTCCAGCAGAATCCAGACCCGGCGCAGGTCGGCGATCGTGAACAGCTCCGCGCCTTTTTCGAATCTTTCGTCGGGTGATATGTTGCGGGCGAGAACGAAGCCAGCGGCGGGTGAACGGATCACGATGTCCTGGGTTATCACCTTGGTTTGGCCGATCTCCTCGATCTGGGCTTCGGACATGCCGAGATCCCGCAGGTTGTCCCGGTATTTGTCGACGCTGGTCCCAAGCGGGGTGAACTGCTGGTATTTGCTGGCATCCGGGTACTGGTTGCCGGATAACTGGATTTTTCCCGTGGAACCCAGAATGGAGATGTAGGCCTGCTGGGCGGTCAGCAATTCCGCGGCATAGAAATAGGCCAACGGCTGGTTCTTTTTAACCAGGGTCCCGGTTGTGACCGGGAAGACTTTCCTGATCCAGCCGTCGGTATAGGCTCTGATCCGGTAGATGCGCGTTTCGTCAGCCGCCACCCTGCCCAACACGCGTACCGTATGGTTTCCCGAGGCTTTTTCCACCTGCTCGATCCTGACACCGATCAGTTGCTGTTTTTCCGGGCTAACCCGCACGGTACCCGCCGGCATCATGCCCATTCCGGCAGACTCACTAGCGCCATTGGCGTAGACCGGTTCAAGGGCCATACCGCATGGCGCAACTCCCGGTTTGTCGTAGCGGTGTCCCGGATTCATCGGATCGACATAGTACAGGATCTTGCGCCCCCCGGAGGAGGCCTTGTCCGGGGAGGTCCGTTGACTGTACCAGTAGCCCGACAGGAAAGTTATCGCCAGGAGCAGGACAAAAGAGCACACATAGAGGTACTTTTTCATGGAACTGGGGGCTTCCTTTCTTTCGCTGCAGCAATACTGATTTGAGCCGTAAAGTGGCCAACCGTATGGTTTTCGGGCCCTTCCGCGGAGCTATTTGCAGACCTTGCCGCGTAGCAGGTCCTCGACTGAGCCTGGTACGATGTTTTTGAAAATGATTTGTTTATACTGTGCTTTTGCGGACAACGTGCCATCTTCATCATAAACGGAGGATTCCTGCGTGCCGATGGTTTTCTTCTTGCAGTCGAGCGTAACCCTGGCCAGATTATAAGAAGTTTCGTCGTCGGAATTTTCCTTGCGTGTCACCACTGAGGTGCCAGATTTGGCTTTCTTCAATGTGGTTTTGTCGTAAAAATGGCGAGCGTCATCCTTTTCGCCATACGGTAACCATTTTAGAT
>JAJZQA010000114.1 GCA_021810985.1 Deltaproteobacteria bacterium | reverse complement strand
GTTCTGGTTCTCCGCCTCGAAACCTTCGATTGGGTTGCTCAGTTCGCTGCAAGCGACTTCTTTGAATTTGGGGGCATTTGCCATGGCCACCGTACTCTCTGGCTAAAAGTGAATCGTCATTGGCAGGCAGGGCGGAAAGAATCGAGTACCTTGTCCCAGATTCGCATCTTTTCTTCCAGGTTATCGGCCATAGTATCGACGCTGATCTGGATCATCGGGTGCTCGCCAGAATCGACCTTGCCAAGATACTCCCAATCGAAGCTCACGTTCTTCCGTTTTCCATCATCACCCTGCAGGATCTCTTCTTCTCCCGGCAATCCGGCGGCAGTCCTCTTCTGAGAACGGATCTTCTTGATGTCGAGACCCGCCGCAAAACCTGTAGCCATGGCGGCGACTGTCCTGTCGATAATCCCTTCTTTTTCAGGGGCCTTGTGGATTTCATCCATCTCTACTTTGAGCTTCATTCCCATCGGCCCCTCAAACCGGGCATAGGTACTTTCCTGACGCTTATAGGGCAATTCGATCACGCCATGCTCTGTATGGAACTGCCCACTCTTCTCGGTTCGCTTGGCCGATTCCGGCCGGTAGGCGCGGGCTACTTCCTGCAACCAGGCAAACATCGACTGCTGCTTGTCCAGTAGCCCTTTGAGCTTGAACAGAGTGGCACTTTTTCCGTAAAAGACGAAGATGTCCCAGTTGCACTCGTCATCAGCCATATAGTCGCTGTAATAGAGCACTCCTTTTGCCCAGCGACCCATCCCCTCGATCTGCTGTTCCTTGATGATGATCCTGTTTACGCCTTTGGGTTTCTCCAATTTCTCAACTGCGGCAAGGTGGTCCCGCCATTTCTTTTCCGCATCCTGAACCTCGGGGTATTCTTCAATTTCAGCCAAGCGGTATCGGTGACTCTGCACCGCCAGTTTGAACTCCGCCGGCACATCGATGGCAAATCTCCCCATGTAGTACGTTTTCATTCCCTGCTGCGCTCCTTTCCGGGTTGCCTTTCCCTTGTTTTCCGCCTTCTCCGCGGCGCTGCTACAGCCGCCAAGGATCAAACTCATAAACACAAGCAACAGAAACAGTTCTCCCAGTTTTCTCACCGTCTCTCCTCTCGCCACCCTATGCCCCCTTTCCCATGGCCTCCTGGGTGATCGGCCGTTCGGCCAGATCGAAATCATCGAATTTGAAAGAATAACTGCCCGGCTGCTTCAGCCTGGTATCCACCCCCACATAGAAATGCTCCTGTCGGTATTGGTAAGTATCGGGTCCGGAAACGGTATAGGGGAGTTTTATGCGCGGTTGCGTCACCCGTCCTGTTACCACGTGGGGATGCTTGAACTGCAAGGCAATCGCGAGGACATAGCCGGCGGCCTCCTGAGGAGCGGCTGTCAGGTTCGGCTGCATCAGCGCCGCCGGCGGGGTGTTTCCGGCAGCGGACAGATTGCTCACCATGAGATCGCAGCGCCGCCCCACCGGTTGGCCTTCCACGATCACGTCGTTGGAGGTGGTGACAAACTTGGCCTTCCCCTTGGTGACACCGGAGGAAACCCCTCCGATCTTTCCCGCCTCGTCACCGCTGCTGGTGTTGAACACGCTCGTCTTCAGCATGATCGGGTTGCCGTCCATGGTGACGGTCTTGCTCCCCTGGGCCGTGTCGGCAGACTTTGCGGTGTTGACGTAGGGGATCGGGACGACGGCATTGCCCACCTGGGTCTTGCAGACGTCGGGCGAGGTGACCACGGTGCCGCCGCTATCCTTGTGGACTACGGTCTGATTGTTAACGGTGACTGTAGCACCCATCTCATGCGTCCTCCGGAGTCTTTTTCTCGCAGCCGAGCCGCGCGCGGATCCCGTCCATGCGTGTACGCCGGTCACAGGGATCTCCCGGTTCGAGGCACAGCACTCTGCGCTCTCCGCAGTCGTCGGAAGTCGCCAGGGCAATCTTTCGCGCGGAATAACGATGCCAGGCGAAGTACGCCAGGGCAGCAGCCAGTTGCACTGCGCCGAGGGCGCCGCCGCTGTCTCCGGCGGTAACGGCCGGATGGCAGAGGCGGCGCTCCTGGTCCGGATTGGGAAAGATGCGCCCTTCGGTCAGCGCCCACTCGAGGGCTCGTTGGCGCTCGCCGTTCTCGTCGGTGACCATGATGTCGACGCTTGCCCCGCAGTCATCGAGGCGGTCGAACGCCTGGTGGAAGGCTGTGGTGAGCCCTTGGGCTGTGGACGGAGAAGCGCCTGTCCAAGGGTGCGGCTCGATTGCCGCTCCCCAGGAGGCAATGCCCGCCAGAATCGCAGCACCACGGCGCCTGGCCGCGGACTCCCGTTCGAGGAGAACGGCGCCGGCCGCTTCGCCGGCCATGATGCCATGGGGGTTTGCGGCATCTTTCAGTAGGCCGTTGCAGAGGAGTTCCATGAGTCGCTTTCGCGTGCAGAGCGAGTCGACGCAGGCGACAACGACCGTCTCGGCACGGTTTGTCAGCAGTTCTTCGGATGCGAGACTCACTTGGTCAAAGAAATCGCAGCGGGTCGTCTGCGGCCGGCAGAGCGCTTCTTCTGGAAGGTCGTACTGCGGCAATTTTCCCCTCAGGAGGTCGAGAAAACCCTCCTCTCCAGAAGCGCAGTGATTGATGATCCTCCAGCCGGTCTTCCTGCCGGGCTCCGAAGGAGCATCGGCGCAGCACTCCCGGATGGCCGGCGCCAGCAGAGCGGCAGCCCTTTGAATGTCCGGCAGGTTAGCAGGGACAAGCCGGTGCGGCAATCGGCTGATGGTGGCTCCACGAAGGATTGAACCGGATGGGTTGTCAGCGACCAGGACCTCTTCATGTTCCCGGTAGTTGGAGCGTTTCTTCCGAAGGGCCAGAGCAGTGTGCCAAAAAGTGGGGCCGATGGAGGTCGTGAGTCCGAAAGCGGTTATCACCACCCGTTCCGTCTGCTGTTTTGAGATCCCTGGGGAAGGGAGCCTGACATTCCGCATCTCAGTTAACCGCCGTCTTGGCACCCTTGATGACGACCTCGCCCGATGCCCGTTCCGTAATCGTTGCCCCCTTGACGACGATTTCGCCGCTCGATTTCAAGGATATGGTGGAACTGCCGGTTTTGAAGACGATCTCGTCAGCGGCCTCGAAGATGATCGCCTTCGCCTTGAGAGTAGCGTTCTGGCTTACGGTTGCCGCGAGGTCCTTGCCGACATCCAGGGAGCGGTTCCCTACCACCTTCTCGGTCATGTGGGCGCCAACGAGAACCGCCTTGGCCAGCCCCACCTCCTCGGCTTTGGCCCCTATGACCGTCTCGTTCATCGCCCCGCCGACGCTCACCTGATAGAGCCCGCCTACTGAGAGCTCCTTGGCCACGCCGATGGTCTCCGCCTTGTTGATTGTCACCGTCTCGGTCTTATTGGCCCCAATGGTTTCGGTGTGATTCGCTCCGATCTGGACGGTCTGGTTGGCGCCGACCGTCTTGAGCCGATTGTTTCCCACTCGCAGTGCTTCGTCGTGCCCGACGTTCTGGGTCTTGTCGTTCTTGACCAGGATGTTCCAGTCCTTCTCGCTCTGGAGGTAGATCTCCTCGGCCCCCTTGCGGTCGTCGAAGCGGAGTTCGTGGTAATTGTCGCGGCCGCCGTTTGGGTAGCTGCGGGTGCGGATGCCGCTCTGGGTCTTGTTGGCGGGCAAAGCGTACAGCGGCTGGTTCTGGGAATTGTAGGCGCTCCCGATGACCATGGGGCGGTCGGGATCACCCTCAAGGAATGTAATGAGAACCTCGTCGCCAACGCGGGGAAGAAACTGGGTTCCCCAGCCGCCGCCACCCCATGGCTGGCCGACCCGGACCCAGCAGGAGGTCCTGCCGTCCTTCTGCCCGAGACGGTCCCAAGGGAACTGGACCTTAACGCGCAGGTAGCCGTCAGGGTCGGCATGGATTTCCTCGCCGGGCGAGCCGGTGACGACGGCAGTCTGGAGTCCGACGATGGTGGGTCTGTCGGCGACAATCTGGGGGCGGACCGTAACACTGGCCGGGACGACGATGAATTCGTTGTCATAGCGGAAGCCGCCGCCGGCATGCTCGCCAAGCACCTGGGGCTGGGCCCCGTGGTGGATGACTGCCACCGGCAGGTACTTGCCGGCGTAGTCGTGGCCGGTTAGCTCCCACTCGAAGCCGGGAGTCATGCGCGGGCAGCAGCTCTGCCCCTCGGCGGTCTCGCCGAGAACCAGCAGCCGCTCCATCCGCACCTTTGCCAGGTAGTTGCCACGGTCCTCCTTGAAGTAATTGCTGGGGAAGTCATAGACCTCGCGGTTTGTCGATTCCTTGGCTTGCCACTGGGTGGTCAGATTGAGGCTCGTGCGCTTGTAGTTGTAGTCGCGTTGCGTAACCTTGCCGGGGCGGACGCGGCGCGAGTAGATGAAGTCGAAGACGCTTTCCTTCTCTGCCACCATCCCGTCATTGGTGTTGAACGCTATCTGGCACTGTCCCGGCATGAAAAGATAGCCTGTGCTGGTGTCGGAAAAGACGATTACGTGCTTGTCCTCGGAGTGTTCGAAGAAGTAGAAGATTCCTTCCTCTTCGAGAAGTCGCGAGATGAAGTTCAGGTCCGTCTCCCGGTACTGAACGCAGAACTTGCGCAGGCGGTCCTTCTTTGAGAGGGCGAAGCGGTAGCGGTCACTGGTGATGTTACTTTCTTCGAGGATTTCGGCGACTATATCCTGAACATGCTTGAACTGGAAAACGCGGCAGTCCTGTTCAAGGGAGAGGAACCACAAGGCCGGTACGGCATGGGCGTGATAGATGTCGTAGCCGCCATCGGTTCCAAGGGAGGTGAATTCCTGGACCACACCATGGAAGTAGCGCGTTCCGCCCTCATGATCTATGGAAAGCACGGCTTCCTTGTCGATCACCTCGTCGAGCTTTACATCATTCCTGGTGGCCAGGGTGAGATGGATGTCATAGGGGTGCGAGATGCGCTCGTCAACGGTGAATCCCACCACCGACAGAAAGCACTTTGCGGCGGGGATATCGAATTGGAAGCTCGAAGTGGACCCGGATGACAAGAGAGAGATCGCGGCATTTTGAATAGACATGGCATTTTCCTCACAACTTGCTCGTATAGGAACTTCATTTCTGTTGCTTGGACCACCCGAGGAATGTGTCGAGTGACCACGACTGCTTTGGGTACTCGCCTATTCGGGGCTTTCTTGCCGCGGTTGACCGGGTGGTGTGGCTGGTTTGGCTGGGAACAGAGGCTTTGCGTGTCGGTAAGATGAGCTTTTGACCGACACAAATGCTATTGATATCAGTAACTGAAGGATTTGCTGCAACAATCTCAGCAATCGATATATTGTAAATGCGGGCAATCCTGGAAAGCGAGTCACCCGGCTTCACAACGTAAATGTTTGCGGCAGGTTGAAGGTCAAATGAACCAACTTTAGTTTGTGTCTGTATATTGTGTTTTACGTCACTAATAGTGTTACCCCTCCTGGCTACCTGTCCCGCTCTCCATCCTTCCTTTTTTCTCATCGCGTCAACAAGCAGCTGCCATTCCTTCTCAGATAAATCTGCAATTTTTTTGTTATCAACGTCAATGCCGGTCCATTGCTTTATCTGATCGGCATACAAATCAGGATCATTGCCATCAGAGGCCGGAGCATATGCCGTGTTTTCTATGTAAGTGCCATTTTGATCAAATTTTCCTTTTATGACTTCCCGGATCGAGTTGTAGTTAATATATTTGGTCTTGAGGAGAGTAAGTTTGGCATTTCTCCCATCATCCGGATTAGCAAATATGGCAAACCGCTCGTTGTTTCCAATGGCACCGTGTCTTTTTGCCCATTTTCCATTTATTATATTTCCTGGATTGTTGTTCCTCCAAGAGAGGGTACCGCCAGAGTATTCTGTACTATTACCTTGTTCATCAGTGTAAATAACCTTAGTTTTTGAACCATCTTTTTCAGCTTTTGCCCTTATGAATGGCATTTTAGTCACCTATTTGCTTAAGCACTTTAATGATGTTCTGCTTTTCTGGGTCAATGACATTTATGCGTGTAGTGTTATCTAGGCTATTGTATTTCTTGCTGGTCTTGTACTTGGACACAAACTCATACTTGCTTTCATGCAATTTAAATATACTTATTTCGTAATAATGTGGAGCATAGAGGGTCTCCGTCTTAGAATCCCAAATCCTATCGGCCAATATAAAATACCCGGATTTTCCTATCAAAGAGCTGTATATCTTGAATTCACCTTGATCTGTGATGGCTGTTTTTTCCAGTAAGTTAGCAAAACCTTTAGACTCTTCCTTAAAAACCCATATTGAAATATACTTTGTTTTTCCTATTGTTGCACCATGGTGTTGAGCCGTGAACAATACACCGTACTTCGTTCTAGACTTGTCCAGCAGGACTAATTTCAAATCAGTTACTTCCTGGAAGGGGAAGTCATTAACGCCTTTGGCTTCATGGCATGCAGCAGTTTTGGGGTTTTGTATCTCACTAAAACAAATCTTTGCTGGCAATTCACTGGTCTCAAAAAAATAGTCGCCCACTTCATGCAAATGGTATGCTGTGGCACGCCATTGGCCTTTTACTTTCTGTTTTTCACCAAACCGAATTGTTTTTGCTGGAACATATTCTTCAGCAGATATGTTCATTGTTGTAATAAACAATAATGAGGCGATTGCAACAAGTATTAAAGTTAATTTGCTGTTTATGAGCTTTAAACAACTTACACTTGCCTGTTTCATGCACCTACAATTGTTAATATCGTGCATCAGTGCCTCCTAAACATACCCAAAGCTTTACATAAGTTAACCAAACTTTCTCACTTGCTGATTTAGCAGTAATTACTTGACAGAGTGTGATTTTATCAAATTATGGGACAGCAGTGCGTAGCCACTCCTTACAGCTCTATTACTTCGTGTCTTCTCTTCATATCCTGCCGTAGCTGCCCATATGGTTACGTTGGCAAGGCCTTTTGTTTTCTTATTCTCCAGTGAAGCACCATACCCGGCGTCGGAGAGAACTGTCGAATACGAATCTCCCGAACCGCGAATAATCCAGATAGGGCACTGCGCGGCACCACACCCACATGCGTTGTCGGTAGTCACGAAATAATCGGTTGCTTTACCGTCCCCGTCGAGATCGATTCGTTCTCCGATGTATTTGCAGGCATTCCCTTCAGCATCTTCCGCGCTGGGCTTCAATGCCGACACTACCTTTCTGGGGAGAAGGCCAAGTTTGTCGTCTTCGATCGTGAAATCCTTTGCTGCCACCGTGGTCGAAGTGAGAAGACAGAGAATCAATGTAACTGTCGGTGTTTTCATATTCTTGGTGCCGATAATTTTCGAGAGCGCCGTGACTTGTACTGGTCAAACTATCTGCAAATTGTCTTGATGCCTTTTCTGCTGCATGCTTCTGGTTCTTCTTCAATGCTGCATTTGTATCCGTACTTCGTTCCCGTCCACTGCCAGACTCCGTGGCAAAAGCCGGGTCCGCCGATCATCAGGTCTGGGAAACCTTCATTCCTCGACGTTAATATTTCACTGGAACCGGGGAAACCGAGATTTTCCACGAACCGCCCATGACGGTCCTTGACAAATAGGGAGATTGATCGCCCAGCCAAGCCCGAGGTGCAAGTGTTTCCCCAACTTACGAACACTTCCTCGACACCATCGCCGTTCAGATCAACCACCTCGACACTAGGGGATACGTCCTCTCCACACGTCTCATCGACAATGAATTTCTTGTTTTTAGATAAACGGAACCCAAGCTGATTGAATATATGTTGTTTCTGGGAGCATTACCCGTTTTTGACGGAGCTTGATCCCCTGCGATAAATAAATGCTGGACATCCTCTTCGGCTTCCCGTATATTACGCTGGGAAACCAGGAGGAAACGGATGGAGCACCAT
>JAJZQA010000113.1 GCA_021810985.1 Deltaproteobacteria bacterium | reverse complement strand
GAACCGTTGCAATGTCGCGGATTTTCCACCTTGCCTGCCACCGGCATGGATAGTGATGACATCCGCACCAATCAACTCGGCGACAAGCCCCTGGTATTCCAATTCCGCCAGGGACTTCCACACGACCTCAGCGCGCAGGGAAGAGATCGAGACGAATTGATCCGGATGAAAGCTGAGCCGGATCTTCAACCGGCTGCGCAGTTGGGCAACGTTGAAAAGCAGGGCCCGTATTTCTGCTCCGGCAGGGAGTTCCTCAAGCGTATAGCCCACTTCCGGGTGGGTGTAGCGCGGAAAGAACGGGCTCGAAACCCGAAAGGCGCCGATCCCCAGCCGGGCCACGGTCTCGACGGCGCGATAGAGATTGTTCGCATTCGCAAGACAGATCGCGGATAGCCTCTCCCGCTGTTCCGCTCGAGATAAGGAGGTCAGGACCCGGGCCGTGGTCGTCCGAAAGCGGATCGGTTCAGTCATAAAAATGCAACAGAGGCCGAAGCGCATGGACTCACACTCCCTGTTCATTGTTCGTTTCCTGTTCCAGCAGTGATCGTTTCGCTCAAGATCCCGGTGGGAGCCGTCGCTTTTCCGTCACCCCGCACGACCCGCTGACGGGGGACGGCCATAGCGAGAGGATTAACCGTGCAGTCCTATTTCTCCCCTTCCTTCTCCATGGCGCTGTCCATGACCTTGTATGCACAAAACTCGCCGCACATGGTGCAAGCGCCGTGATCGGCCACGCCCGACTCGGCGCGCAGGCGCCGGGCTTTTTCCGGGTCGAGGGCCAGAGCGAATTGGCCTTCCCAATCCAGCTTCTTGCGGCACTTCGCCATGCGGGTGTCCAAATCCAAGGCGCCGGGAACTCCCTTGGCGATATCAGCGGCGTGGGCGGCGATTCGGGCGGCGATGACCCCTTCCTTCACATCATTCACGTCCGGCAGCCGCAGATGTTCACTCGGGGTAACATAACAGAGAAAGTCCGCCCCGGCAGCCGCGGCAATCGCCCCGCCAATGGCACAGGTGATGTGATCGTAGCCGGGAGCGATGTCGGTCACCAAGGGACCAAGCACATAGAAAGGCGCGCCGTGACAGAGCCGCTTCTGCAGCAGGATATTCGCCTGGATCTGATTGAGCGGCATGTGGCCGGGCCCTTCGATCATGACCTGAACCCCGGCCTCCTGGGCCCGCTGGGTAAGCTCGCCAAGAACAATCAGTTCGTGGATCTGGGCCCGGTCGGTGGCGTCGGCCAGACAGCCGGGCCGGAAGCCATCCCCCAGGGAAAGAACCATGTCGTAACGGCGGGCAATTTCGAGGAGCCGGTCAAATCCTTCGTAAAGGGGATTTTCCCGGCCGTTGTGGGCCATCCATTCAATGGTGAAGGCCCCGCCCCGCGAAACCACGTCCATAATGCGACCCTCATTCTTCATCCGCTCGACGGTGGAGTGAATGACCCCGCAGTGAACGGTAATGAAGTCCACCCCGTCTTCGCCGTGCTTGATGATCCCGGCAAAGATATCGTCAACCGTCATGTCGACAATGGCTTTCTTCTTGAGGCGGAGCGTATCCAGCGCCGCCTGGTACAGCGGCACACTTCCGATGCAGGCAGAAGTCTCGGCTATCACCGCCCGGCGGATCTCATCAACCGGACCGCCGGTGGAAAGGTCCATCAGGGCATCGGCGCCGTTCGCCACCGCCACCCGGGCCTTTTCCAACTCCTTCTCAATATCCGTATCATCGGCCGAAGAGCCGATGTTGGCGTTCACCTTGGTGCGAAGTCCCTTGCCCACTGCCAGGGGACGGCCGTTGGTGTGTTTTACGTTATGACAGATTACGATAGTGCCGTCGGCAATGCCGTCGCGGATATATTCGGGAGACACGCCTTCGGCGTGGGCCGCCGCTTTCATTTCAGCGGTAATGATGCCCTTGCGGGCTTGTTCAAGCTGGGTCATGTAGATTCCTCATTCACGTAAAGTCAGATAATGTGCAGCAGGGAGCAGGTAGAAGGTTAACGCTAGAAGTCTGAAGGAAAAAAATTACATAAAGGAGATGATAACCATCAGCCTTCGGTCTTCAGCCTGTCCAGCTGTTTCTTTGCCGCCAGAAAATGGTTCACCGGTCCGTGGCCCTGACCAAGGGGAACCGCACGCCTGATCGCCTCGCTGACAAACTCCTTCGCCCGGGCCACCGCAAGCGGCAGCGGCTCGCCCTGGGCCAGAAAAGTGGCAATGGCAGAGGCATAGGTACAGCCGGTGCCGTGGGTATTGTTCGTGGCAAATCGTTGGGAAACAAAGCGGCGGACCGTCTTTCCTTCAAAGAGGATGTCCGTCGCTTCCGGCCCGGAGAGGTGCCCCCCCTTGAGCAGGACGTTTCTCGCCCCCAGGTGATGCAACTCGCGAGCGGCCAATTCCATGTCGTCTTCGTCCCGGATCGTGACCCCGGTAAGAACTTCGGCTTCCGGGACATTCGGCGTGATGAGGTAGGCGCTCGGCAACAGCTTCTCCAGCAGTTTCGCAACCGCGGCCTCATCAATGAGGCTGCTTCCCCCCTTGGCAATCATGACCGGATCGAGCACCAACATTCTCTTGCCGTAGCAGGCAAGCTTCTCCACCAAAACTTCGATGATCTCCGTCGAAAAAAGCATTCCGGTCTTCACCACGTCAACCGGAATATCACGGAACACCGCATCGAGCTGTTCGGCCACAAAGGAGGCGGGAACGCCATGAATGGCGCTGACACCGCGGGTGTTCTGGGCGGTCAGGGCGGTGATCACCGAAGCGGCATAGCTTCCCAGCAGGGTCGCGGTCTTGAGATCCGCCTGGATGCCGGCGCCGCCGCCCGAGTCGCTGCCGGCCACGGTGAGAACCGTACCGCGCGGTGCGGGCAGTGTGCGGTTGAACAGCAGGGCGAATTCAAGAGCGGCCAGTTCCGGGTCCGGGCTGGCCAGCACAGACGATATTACGGCAATCGCATCGGCACCGGCGTCAAGTACCGCGGGAGCATTGTCCCGGGTGATGCCGCCGATGGCGACGATGGGAATTCGCACCCGCGCCCGGATCTTAGCTAGTGCGGCCGGGCCGGGCAGATAGCGGACGTCTTTGCTCTCGCTGGGATACATGGCGCCGAAACCGATATAGTCAGCGCCCTCCTCTTCTGCCCGCAGCGCCTCTTCCAGGGAATGGGTGGAGATGCCGACCAGAGCCTCCGGTCCCAGCGCCTGGCGCGCCACAGCGACACTGCCATCGTCCTGCCCGAAATGGATCCCATCCGCCCGGATCTCCGCGGCCAGGGTCAGGTCGTCATTAACGATAAAAGTGACTCCACGCCCAAAACAGAGGCGCTGCAACTCACGAGCCTCGGCCAGACGTGAGGTGTAATTCTTCACCTTGTTCCGGTATTGGAGACAGGTTACTCCAGCGGAAAGCGCCTTTGCCACCCGTTCTAGCAATTGGTCATTATGATCGGTTATGAGATAAAGCCCTTTCGGCATCTGCAGCTCCTGTTCCTAAAGCAAAAAAAGCCGCGACACATGGCCACGGCTTCCCGGATTTGTATCCTTTGGCTCGCTGGTGCCGCTTTCCTACGCCGGTGCAAACCGGATCAGGTTCCAAGGGTCTCCGCGGTGCGAATCTCAGTTCTTTCGAACTCCCCCAGCAGGCTTTTATGTACCTCACCCTAGCGGAAATCAGCTGAAAAGTCAACGCCTTTAAAGGCTTTCGTCTTTACACTCCCGGGGATCCATGCTACTTTTTCGTTCAATGTTATTTTCCGAATGGAGCCGGTAATGGACAGCCGTCCCACCCTTGCAGAAATCGATCTTGCCGCGTTACGACACAACTACCTGCAGCTCCGGCAAAGCCTCCCCAAGACTACCGGAATTCTCGCCGTCGTCAAGGCGGATGCCTACGGCCACGGCTTCATGGACATCTCGCGCGAGCTGGAACTGCTGAATATAACTGCTTTCGGCGTAGCATTTCTTGCCGAAGGGATCCAGCTGCGCAAAGCAGGCATCGACCGACCGATCCTGCTGCTGGGCGGAATCTATCCGGGGCAGGAGAAAAAGTGCATCGGCTTCAACCTCTCCACCGTCGTCTTCAACCTGGAACAGGCCCGCGCCCTCGACAACGCTGCCTCACGGCTCTTTCGCAAGGCCCATATCCACCTGAAAGTGGACACCGGTATGGGACGGCTCGGCATCCATCACCAGCATGCGGCCGAATTCCTCAAGGAATTGAAAAAACTGCGCAACATCGAGCTGGAAGGGATCATCTCCCACTTTGCCTCGGCTGACGAACTGGACGATGACGGCCGTCGTTTTACCGAAAAACAGCAGGAGATCTTCGCCGAGGTCGTGGCAACCGCTCACCGGGAAGGTTTCAGCCCCCGATTTATCCACCTGGCCAACAGCGCCGCAACCGTCAGCCTCACCCTGCCCTTCTGCAACCTGGTACGTCCCGGCATCGCCCTCTATGGCGCCATTCCTTCGGTCGACTTCAAAGGAAAACTGAATCTGCGACCGGTGATGCGCCTCAAAAGCCGCATTGCCATGCTGAAATGGGTTGATCCGGGCATGAGCCTCAGCTATGCGCGCACCTTCGTTTCCGGCCGGAGGACACTGGTGGCCAGTGTTCCGGTCGGGTACGCGGACGGTTACTGCCGTGCGCTCAGCAACCGGGGAGAGGTTCTGGTCCGGGGACGGCGGGCGCCGGTGGCCGGCACCGTCTGCATGGACTGGATCATGCTGGATGTAACGGATATCCCGGAGGTAGCCGAGGCCGACGAGGTGATCTTGCTTGGCTGCAGCAGTTCGGGTGAATGCATTCGGGCCGAAGAACTTGCCGAACGGGCCGGTACGATCCCTTACGAGGTCTTCTGCGGGATCAGTAAAAGGGTCCCGCGGGCCTACCTGAACGGCTCACGGTAACGCCCCTCCACACCATCTCCTTTTCGCAAGAACGAGAGTTATGTCCAGCAAAAGACTCGCCATCGCCGTCGATATCGGCACCACAACCATCGCCGCCTCCCTGGTCGACAGAAACAGCGGCGAACGGCAGGCCTTTCTCGGCGCCAGGAACCCCCAGGCCCCCTTCGGCGCCGATGTGGTTGCGCGACTCCAGGCCGCCTGCGAGTCCCCGGACAATCTCGCCTCGCTCCGCGAGTCCCTCAATCGAACGCTGGAGAAAATGGTGAACAACTCCTGAGCATCGCCGGAGTCGCCCCGGAAGAGCTGGACGGTATCGCCCTGGCTGGAAACCCGGCCATGGAACAGTTTCTCCTCGGCCTGCCGGTTGAATCCCTCGCCTATCCGCCGTTCCGGCCGCTCTTTCGCGAAGGCAAGCGCCTGCGGACCGACAGTCTCGGCTGGAAACTGGACCTGAATGCTTACCTCTTCCCCCTGCCCGGCGGTTTCGTCGGCGGCGACCTGGTGGCATTCCTCGTTGGTTGCCGGGCTGATGAGACTTCTCACGCCTCACAGCTCGCCCCTCACACGCTCTATCTAGACCTGGGCACCAACGGTGAGATGGCATTGTTTTCGGGAGCAAAGATCATCGCCACCTCCGCGGCGGCAGGCCCGGCCTTCGAGGGCGGAAACCTGGCTTGCGGTATGCCGGCCCTGCCGGGCGCCATCGAAAAGGTCGCGATTACCGGGGGCAAACTTTCCCTGTCTACCATCGCCGGCCGGACACCCCGCGGCATCTGCGGCTCAGGAGTAATCGACACCCTCTCGGAATTGCTCAGGGAAGGACTGATCGATGCCAGCGGACGGCTCCTGCCGCCGGAAGAAATCGCCTCCACTTTGGGTAACCGGATCGCCGAGATCAACGGCAGCCTTTCCTTTGTCCTCTATCGGGATGCCGCCAGGACGGTCTTTCTTTCCCAGGAAGATATCCGCCAGGTGCAACTGGCAAAGGCGGCCATCAGGGCCGGAATGGAGATCCTCTTCCAGCGCGCCGGAATCGCGGGGGACGACGTGCAAAAGGTCATTTTAACCGGTTCCTTTGGAGCCGTCCTTTCCGCGGAAAAGCTAAAAAACGTTGGAATTTTCCACGAAAACATGGTAAAAGTTGCAAGTTTTATCCGTGAGGGAGCACTGGCCGGGGTGGAACGGGCACTCTGCACCGCGGAGGGTTTTGCCGCGACAGACAATCTCGCCCGGAAGATTCGGGTCATCCCACTTTCAGGCACCCCCGCATTTGAAAGAAATTTTCTCGAACATATGAACTTTCCGAAAATCCGATCCTGAATGAATCCGGTCCCAGCCCTTTTCAGGATAATTTCCTTTTTCAACTAATCACACAACCCGTTACCAGCCTCGACGCCCAGTAAGCCTGACGCTGTCGGGGCAGCGGTTTTCAAGGAGAAGATACAATGGCAAAAATAACGCGCGCGCTGATCAGCGTGTCAGACAAGACAGGTATTCTCGAATTCGCCCGGGAGCTCACCCGCTATCATGTTGAAATTCTTTCCACCGGCGGAACGGCGAAGATGCTCCGCGACGCGGGACTTCCGGTCAAGGATGTTTCCGAGTTCACGGGGTTCCCGGAAATGCTCGACGGCCGGGTAAAAACCCTGCACCCCAAAGTTCACGGCGGACTGCTCGGCATGCGCGGCAACCCGGAGCACGTGGCCAAGATGAAGGAACACGGCATCGAGAATATCGATATGGTCGTGGTCAACCTCTATCCCTTCGAGGCCACCGTGGCCAAGGAAGGCTGCACCCTGGAAGACGCCATCGAAAACATCGATATCGGCGGCCCGACCATGCTCCGCTCCGCCGCCAAAAATTGGCCCGACGTAACCGTGATCACCGACCCGCTCGACTACGAAAAAGTTCTGAGCGAAATGAACGCCAATGACGGGTCGGTTGCCAAAGAAACCAACTTCGGCCTGGCGGTCAAGGTCTACCAGCGCACCGCGGCCTATGACGCGGCCATTTCCAACTGGCTCGGCCGGCGAACAGGTGAAGCTGTTGCCCTGTTTCCCGATACCTATACCCTCCAGTTCCGCAAGGCGCAGGAAATGCGCTATGGCGAGAATCCACACCAGAACGCCGCTTTTTACGTTGAAGCGGGCACAACCGAGGCCTCCACCGCAACCGCGACCCAGTTACAGGGAAAAGAGCTCTCCTACAACAACATCGCCGACACCGACGCAGCCCTCGAATGCATGAAGCAGTTCAGCGCGGCCCCCTCCTGCGTGATCGTCAAACATGCCAACCCTTGCGGCGTTGCTCTTGGCGACTCACTTCTCGATGCCTACAATCGCGCCTACAGCACCGACCCGGAGTCGGCCTTCGGCGGCATCATCGCCTGCAGCCGGGAACTGGACGCGGAAACCGCCACGGCCATCGTCGAACGGCAGTTCGTCGAGGTAATCATCGCTCCATCCGTATCAGCGGAGGCCTCCGCAATCGTCGCGGCGAAAAAGAACGTGCGCCTGCTGGCCTGCGGCCCGCTGCCGACCCAGACCATTCCACGCCTCGACCTGAAAAGGGTTACCGGCGGCCTGCTCCTCCAGGACGCGGATCTGGCCCTCTACAACGAACTGCGGGTGGTCTCGAAACGCACCCCGACCGAACAGGAAATGGCCGATCTGCTCTTTGCCTGGCGGGTGGCGAAATTCGTCAAGTCCAATGCCATCGTCTATGCCAAGGATAAGATGACGATCGGCGTCGGCGCCGGCCAGATGAGCCGGGTCAATTCAGCAAGGATTGCCGCCATCAAGGCCGAACATGCCGGCCTCCCGGTAGCCGGTGCGGTCATGGCCTCCGACGCATTCTTCCCGTTCCGCGACGGCATCGACAATGCTGCCTCAGTCGGCATCACAGCCGTGATCCAGCCCGGCGGCAGCATGCGCGACAACGAAGTAATCGCCGCGGCTGATGAGCACGGCATGGCCATGGTCTTTACCGGTATGCGGCATTTCCGGCACTGACGGGCGGGATGACGATTTATTACGTAGGGGCGACCCGCTGGGTCGCCCGACCATCGTTAAAAAGGG
>JAJZQA010000112.1 GCA_021810985.1 Deltaproteobacteria bacterium | reverse complement strand
GAGCACTACGAACATGCCGTCTGCGACATGATCGACCGGACGGGCACGGAAATTTCACCCTGGACCCTGGTGGAGGCGGATGACAAGCAGTTTGCTCGTATCAAGGTGCTGAAAACTATCTGTGAAAGGATAGACAAGGAGTTGTCGCGCGACTGAGGACACGCAGGTAAAAATACGGTTCGTAACCTTCTCTACACGGAGATTCAATGCAAGAAAAATCGAAACAGATTGCTGAAATAGTTGACAACCTGCGCAGGGTTTTCCAGGTGGTCCATGGCCAGTCAAAAAGGGCTGAGCGGGAAACCGGCCTTACCAGTCCCCAGCTCTGGACCATCAAAGTGATCGCGGAAGCCGAAAGCATCCGGGTGTCGGACCTGGCTCGCCGCATATACCTGCATCCGGCGACCACTGTGGGCATATTAGATCGTTTGGAGAAAAAAGGGCTGGTATCCCGTACCCGATCTCAAGAAGACCGGCGGGTCGTGCATGTCGGGTTGACGCATGAAGGGCTCGCCATCGTGGAAAAATCTCCCCAAGTTGCGCAAGGTCTTTTGGTGGCAGGGCTCGAAAAACTTTCCACGCAGAATCTGAAAAAGATCGATGACGGTCTGGGGCAGATGGTCGCCATCCTTGGCGCCCAGGAGATACCACCCCAGCTTATCCTTTCAACGGAAGTTAACCTGCCGGAACAGGCGGTCAAAAAAAAAGTTGGGAGAAAGAAGAAGGTTGAGGTCTGAAATCGTCACGGAGCAGGAACCTGCTCCTCTATTGGAAGAAAACACAAGGCCTTCCGGAAGGTATATCCCGGAAGGCCTTGTGTTCATCTGGACTGGCGATTGTTCCCGATTCTTTCGCCTCTCTGGAAAGTCGGCCGTTTTTCAAAATTCCCTCTCTGCTGCCGGGATTCGCTGGATGTTGTCGTGGCAGCTTCCCGGCTGGCCGCGGGCCGGTTTACACTTGGTTGCGCTGCCACGGGCTGTTTCTGCTGGATGATCCGCGAGTCGTGCCGAATTGATTCTTGCCTGTGCTGCTGTTGCGGCTGAGGTATCGTTCTTTCCCTCTCACGCTCTCTCGGGGTCGATTGCCGGATCGTCTGCGAAGCCTGCGGGACCTGCGGCTGCGGTGCCCGTTGCAGCTGCCGCGGTTGTGTTACCGGGGCTGGCGTCTGTGAGACGTCAGGACGTGTTCTCTGGATCGTCACCGGTGTGCGCTGTTGCTGCCGGGGACTGAAAGAACGTCCCTGATCCTGCTGCCTCGGCTTCGAAGGCGACCAGACCGGCGTCGGAGCTACCGGTTGCGGTGCGACCGGCAGAGGTGCGACTCTGATGGCGGCTGGTTGACGCTGCTGAGGCGCGGCCTGCTGTGGAGTAGCCCTGCTAGCTGCCGGTTGGCGCAGCTGTCGTGGTCCGCTTGGCGTGGCTTGCCCCCTGGTTCTTTTCGGTATAGATGGAGCGATGACCGTTAACGGTTCATTTTCCTGGGACGGCAGTTCCCGTCTCAGTTGATTCCATCTTTGCGGTTGTCGTTCATCTCGCTCCCGCAACCCGTCACTGTAGATCTCTGGCTTTTGCTGACGCTCGATTCTTTTCGGCGTTTCACGGGATTGTGACGGCAGTTCGCGTGGCGAAAACGTCGGGCTTACTCCGGGGCTGCGTCTTTCCAGATTCGGCCTCCGTTCCTTCAGCCTGCTATCCGGACGGTAGTCGCGTATCCTCTGCGGCGGCATTTTTGCGGACGGAACTTTCTTCAAGACCGGAGAGTACGTTTCCCGGTCCGGTTTGAAACTCGGCGGCCCGATTCCCGCATTATTTTGATTAAAGGGATTTTCCCGGACAGAAACGTCAACGTGTCTACCTCGGAGAAAAGTATCCCGATGCATCACCCTGACAGCGTTCCGGGCATTTTTGTTGATGTAGTGACGGTTCGTCGAGAAATTGTTGTTTACCGCAACGTTGATGTTAACGCTACCCGGCCCGTAGTAGCCGTGTCCGTAATAGATCTCCCCCGGAGCCAACGGAAGCCAGGAGACATGGGTTGGCGTATGGACCCAGCCAACATAGCCCGGTCCCCAATATACGGCGCCCCGGCGTGGCGGAACCCAGCACCAGCCGTGCCGCAGGAAGATCCATCTGCCATAGTGGTAAGGAGCCCAGCCCCAGCGCTCAGAGGAAATCCAGACGTAATGGCCGCCGATCCAGACCCATCTGCCGTCGTGATAGGGCGCCCAGTTCAGGGAGAGCGAGACGGAAGGGGTCCAGACGTAGCCGTAACTGTTGTCATAGAGCCAGCTGCCGTTGCTGTCAAAGTCGTGACTGTAGGTGGTAAGTTCTTCGGGCAGATAACGGCCGCTCTCGCCAGCTTCGCTGATTCTTTGATCCAGATCCTGATTCCACTCCTCCCACTCATCGGGGGAATTGAGCGGAAATGACTCTGTCCTCAGGTCCTCTCCGATTCTGAGGGTTCTGCCGTACGGTATGCCGATTCGCTCGTTTCCGATTTCCGCATAGGCATAGCCGTGCAGAACGGAAATTTCCGTTGCGCCATTTTCTTCCACATCAATCATGACTTTCGCAGCGTCGTTCAGAGCAACGGAGCTTACCGGAGTAGTAATCCGCGGCTGATTACCGCCGGAGCTAAGGTTGTTGATATACGTTCGGCCGCCGTTTGCGGAAAACTCGTAGGAAGTGCCTTCCAGGGAAAGAAGGTCGAAAGAGGTGAATTCGTCGAGCCTGATAAAGAAACCGCTCCGAAACTGGAGTTCGCTTCTTCCTCCCTCGGGAACCCAGACCCGGTCTCCCTGGGTCAATGGTGTGTTAACGGCCGCGGGAACCCAGTCTCCCGCTTCACCGGTATAGATTTGTACATCGCCTTCGACAATTCCCATTCTCACCAGACCCAGATCAGCGGGAAAAGCGCGGGCAGCAAGAAGTCCCAGGGAAAGGAGCGTAAGAGCGAGTATTCTGATTTTCATGGCTTGATACCTCATCCACGTACGTCGGTTATAATAATTATGCTCTTGTACAAGGTATCGCACAACAGCCCGAATCGTTGACGGCGGGACGTTGCATGCTATGATAGAGGTCATGCCAGAGACAATTATCGACACATTTTCCGTTTCGCGCCTGGATATCCTTGACCCGGAAGGCATTGCCGATGAGTCGCTGCTTCCCAGCCTGTCCCGGGAGGATTCCCTGCGCCTCTATGAGCTGCTGTTCCTGTCCCGGGCTTTTGACGGTCGCGCCCTCAACCTGCAACGGGAAGGGCGGATCGGAACCTACCCCTCAATCCTCGGCCAGGAGGCTGCCCAGGTCGGCAGCGCCTTTGCCCTGAAAAAGAGCGACTGGGTTTTTCCCTCTTTCCGCGAGACCGGGGTGCATATCACCTTGGGCTATCCCCTTGAGTTGTTGTTCCGCTATTGGGCGGGGGATGAGCGGGGGCTGCTCTGTCCCGACGGGCTCAACGTCCTGCCAGTCTCCGTTTCGGTGGGAACCCACATTCCCCACGCCGTAGGCGCAGCCATGGCGGCTCGTTATCGCGGCGATCAGGTTGCCGCGGTCGCCTATTTCGGTGACGGAGCGACCTCCAAGGGTGATTTTCACGAAGGTTTCAACATTGCCGGTGTCTACCGTCTTCCGGTAGTGTTCATCTGCCAGAACAACCAATGGGCCATTTCCGTACCGCGCAGCCGCCAGACCGCCTCCGCCACCCTGGCCCAGAAAGCTTTCGCCTATGGCATCGAGGGGATCCAGGTGGACGGCAATGATGTCTTTGCTGTTTATAGCGCGACCCGTCAGGCCCTTGAGCGGGCCCGCGGCGGTGGTGGACCTACCTTTATCGAGTGCTTTACCTACCGGATTTCCCACCATACCACGGCTGACGATGCCGACCGTTACCGGAGTTCCGCGGAGGTGGAGGAATGGAAGCAGAGGGATCCGCTGGAGCGTCTGCGCCGCTTTCTGGAAAAACGCGGCTACTGGAACAAGGACTACCAGGCGGATCTGGAAAAGCGGACCCGCGAAATGATCGATCAGGCGGTCCGGGATGCGGAAAGCGCCCCAGCGCCCGAGCGGAGCGAAATTTTCCGCACGGTATTCGAGAAGTGTACCCCCCGGCAGGCCAGGGACCTGGAGGTGAGCGCCGATGCCGACCTGTAATATGGTTCAGGCCATCAACATGGCCCTGCGGGAAGAGATGGAGCGGGACGACCGGATTGTGCTGCTCGGGGAGGATGTGGGCAAGGACGGTGGTGTCTTTCGTGTTACCGATGGGCTGCAGGAGGCCTTCGGCGAGCAGCGGGTGATCGATACGCCTCTCGCCGAATCGGGCATTGTCGGGACCGCCATCGGCATGGCATTGTACGGCCTGCGGCCGGTTGCGGAGATTCAGTTCCTGGGCTTTATCTATCCGGCCTTTGACCAGATCTTTTCCCACGCCTCCCGCTACCGGAACCGCTCACGGGGCAGGTTTACCTGCCCTCTGGTGATCCGGACGCCCTACGGGGCGGGCATCAAGGCCCCGGAACTCCATGAAGAAAGCAGCGAAGCCTTTTTCTGCCACATGCCGGGCATCAAGGTGGTGGTGCCGTCCGGCCCCTATGTGGCGAAGGGGCTGCTGCTGTCCGCCCTTCGCGATCCGGATCCGGTGATTTTTCTGGAACCGACCCGGCTTTATCGAATGATCAAGGAGGAGGTTCCGGAAGGGGACTATACCCTCCCGCTGGGCAAGGCCCGCATCGCCCGGGAAGGCAGTGAAGTGACGGTTATCGCTTGGGGCAGCATGCTTGAAAGGGTGCTGAAGGTGCTGGCTCCCTACGATGCCGAGATCATCGATCTGTTGACCCTTTCTCCGTTTGATGAGGAAACGATTCTCCGCTCGGTGCGGAAAACCGGCCGCGTGGTTATCGTCCATGAGGCGCCCAGAACCTGCGGGTTTGGGGCGGAATTGGCCGCAACCATCGCCGAGGAGGCAATCCTGCACCTGCGGGGACCGATCCTGCGTGTGGCGGGGCCTGACGTGCCGGTGCCGCTGGCAAAACTTGTTGAACATTATCTCCCCGACGCTGCGCGGATTTGTGCCGCTGTCGATGAACTTTTGAGGTACTGAACCATGCCGTTTGATTTTACCTTGCCGGATTTGGGAGAGGGCATTACCGAGGCCGAGATCAGGAAATGGCTGGTCAGGGTTGGCGATGACGTGCAGGAACATCAGCCGGTGGTCGAGGTTGAGACCGATAAGGCGGTAGTCGAGGTGCCGACCCCCCGGGCGGGAAAGGTTCTTTCCCTGACGCGCGGCGAGGGAGAGATCATACAGGTAGGTGAGACCCTCCTGTCGATTGCCGAAGAGGGTGAAGAAGTGAAGCCCGGACCCGAGCCGGAGCTCCTGTCCAAACCTCGTTCCGTGTCGGTGGTGGGGGAGTTGCCCGAGGCCGAGGAAACGCTCCCGAGCCAGGTGCTTGCCACTCCGGCGGTCAGGGCGCTGGCCCGTGAAAAGGGGCTTTCCCTCGAAGGGATTACCGGCACCGGGCCGCGTGGCAGCATTACCCGCGAAGACCTCCTCGCGGCGGGCCGGAAGGGGACGACGGCCGGCGGCGAGACCGGGGAGGTGGAGCGCATTCCTTTCCGCGGCCTGCGGCGCACCATTGCCCGGAACCTGCTCAAATCCCATCAGATGACTGTCTGTGTCACCGGGATGGAAGAGGTTGATGTTACCGAACTCGGGAATCTGCGGGTTCGCGAGAACACTGGACTCGATGCCCGGGGCATTCATCTGACCTATTTCCCCTTCATCATCAAGGCGGTCCAGCACGCCCTCCGCGAACACCCTTACCTGAATGCCGCGGTGGATGAGGAGGGTGAAGCGATCATCTTGAAAAAGTACTGCAATATCGGTTTTGCGGTTGATACCGCCGAGGGGCTCGTCGTTCCGGTGCTGCGCAACGTGGAGCAGAAGACCATCATCGACCTGGCAACGGAGCTGCAGGCCCTTTCGGAGCGGGCACGGGAGCGGACCATCACTTTGGCGGAGATGAAGGGGAGCAGTTTCACCATCAGCAATTTCGGCCAGTTCGGCGGAGGTTTCGCCACGCCGATCATCAATTACCCGGATGTGGCGATCCTGGGCTGCGGCCGGATCAGCGACAAACCCTGGGTGGTGAAGGGAGAAATCGCCATCCGCAAGATCTTGCCCCTGTCGCTCACCTTCGATCATCGGGTGACGGATGGCGGCGATGCTACCCGCTTTTTGAGCCGGGTGGCGAGCTATCTGGAAGACCCGGCGCTGCTGTTCATCGAGAGCGTATGAAAGAACTCAATCAGCTATTTTTTCCAAAGAGCGTTGCCCTCATCGGAGCCTCTCCCCACGAGGAAAAGCTCGGCGGTATTGCGCTGCGGAACCTCATGGGGCTAAAGGGAAATGTTTACCCGGTGAACCCCTCGTACGAGGAAATGCTCGGTCAGCGCTGCTACCCTTCGATCAGCGCGGTCCCCGGCGTCGTGGATCTCGCCGTCATCATGCGCCCGGCGGTCGAGGTGCCGGCGATCCTGGCGGAGCATGCCGGCAAGGCGCGCTTTGTCCTGATTGTCAGCGCCGGCTTTGCCGAGGTCGGTGCCGCTGACTTGCAGGACGAGATTATCCGCATCGGCCGGGAGGGAAAGCTCAGGCTGGTCGGGCCCAACTGCCTCGGAATTTTCAACCCCTACCACCGGCTGGACACGATGTTTCTGCCTCATGCCAGTCAGAAGAGACCGCGACGGGGCAATGTGGCGGTAGTTTCCCAGAGCGGCGCTGTGATGATGTGTGTCCTGGATGCGATCCGGATGGCGAACACCGGCGTATCCAAGGCGATCAACTACGGAAATGCGGCGGATCTGGACGCACCTGAGGTCTATGAATACCTGGCCGGCGATGACTCTACCGCCGTGGTGGTTTCCTACCTGGAATCTGTGGGTGACGGAAGAAGATTTCTCGAAGCGGCGCGCTACCTTTCGCAGCGCAAGCCGCTGCTGATTCTCAAGGCCGGCAAGGGGGCCGGAGGGCGGGCCGCGGCCTTCTCCCACACCGGCAGGCTGGCGGGCGACTACCGGGTCTTCCATTCGCTGATGAACCAGTTCGGGCTCCGCGAGGTGGCGGGGTTTGATGAGCTCCTTGATGCGGCCAAGGCGGTTTCCTACCAGCGCCCCGCCCCGGGGAACCGCGTCTGCGTCATTACCAACGGCGGCGGTTCAGGGGTGCTGGCGACCGACGAATGCTCGCGCCAGGGGCTGGAGCTTCCCGAGCTGCCGGAAGTAGTGCGGAACCTGCTGCGACAGGACTTCCCGTCTTTTTACACCGTTGCCAACCCCATTGACCTGACCGGCCAGGTGCGGATAGAGGATTACCGTGCGGCCCTGCTTGCCGTGCGTGATGCCTATGACGGCTTTCTGGTCATTGCTCTGACCGGAGTTGCCGGGGTTACCCTGGGGCTTGCCGAGTATCTGCGCACCTTTAAGGAAACGGTTGGAAAACCGCTGGTCGTACACATTGCCCAGGGCGGAGTGGCGCCGCGTCTCATCCGCCTGCTGGAGCAGGCCGGGATCCCGGTCTATCGTTCTCCGGAGCGGGCGGTGCGGGGGTTGGCTGCGCTGCTGGACAGTCGGGGAGGGTGGCATGGATAGACGGGACCAGCTGCGACGTTTCCTTGCGAGTCATGCGGGAACCAGGGTGCTGCCGGAGCAGGCGTTGAAGGAATTCCTTCGCGAAGCGGGGCTTCCCGCGCCCCGGAGTCTCTATCTCCCCGTGGGTGCTTCGTTCCCGGATTTCTCCGGTCTTGGCTACCCCCTGGTGGCAAAGGTGTTTTCAGCGAAAATCCGCTCCAAAACCGATGTGGGCGGGATCCGCTTCGATCTGAAGGATTCCGTCGCGGCTGCCGCGGCCTGTTCGGAGCTGATGAAGATCAAGGATGTGGAAGGGGTGATCCTGGAGGAACAGGCCCGTCCGGGCACGGAGGTCATCGTCGGCGGCATCGTTGACCCGCAGTTCGGTCCGGT
>JAJZQA010000111.1 GCA_021810985.1 Deltaproteobacteria bacterium | reverse complement strand
CGATCTTGTCGGGCATTCTACGCTGCCTGTTCAGGAGTTCATTGCTCTCCTGCGGGAGAATGGAGTCAGCAGAATCATCGATGTACGGACGATTCCCCGTTCACGCCACAACCCGCAGTTCAATCGTGACATATTCCCGGAAAATCTCGCGCAGGCTGGTATCCGGTATACCCATATGCCGGGACTCGGCGGGCTCCGTCACGCCAAAGTGGATTCCCCGAACCGGGGATGGCGCAATGACTCATTTCGCGGCTTCGCGGATTACATGCAGACCGATGAGTTCGCGAACAGCATTGAGCAGTTACTGGAGTACAGTTCGTTGGAACGAGTCGCGCTCATGTGCGCCGAGGCGGTGCCATGGCGCTGTCATCGTTCGCTGATAGCCGATGCATTGCTGTTGAAAGGCGTACGGGTTGTACACATCATTGGCAAAGCCAAGCGTGTTGACCATAAGATAACCCCATTTGTCCGGATAGCCGGTGATACAATTACTTACCCGTCGTGAACCACGCATCCCAGACGAATAACCCTGAAGCTGAACTGTAATCAGACCTCTTGGGATGAGTAACCATGAAGGTGCACGTCTTACAGCATGTTCCCTTCGAAGGTATCGACAGTATGGCGTCGTGGTTGTCAGCCCTGGACGCATCCATAACCTATAGTCGTTTTTATGAATCCGTGGATTTGCCGGGTCCGGCTGGCTTGGACCTCGTAATTAGCCAAGAGAAGAATGCGTTCTTTTCAAGTTATAAAACTGAATGCCGCCGGGGCGGTCAAAGTCGATCGCTATTTGCGGACGAGCCTGCCGAACGTTTTCGCGGCCGGGGACTGTGCCGAACATTACGTCCGGCAACTGGGCAGAAACGGCTATATGCCGCTCGGCCCGGTGGCCAACAAGCAGGGGCGGCTCGCCGGCAGCAACATCGTCAACAACGGCGCGATGAAGATGTTTCCCGGCATCGACCAGACGGCGGCGTTCAAGTTCTTCGATCTGACGGTGGCCACCACCGGCCTTAATGAGCGGCAACTCCAGGAAGGTGGGACGGATTGCGTAAAGATCTTCGTGGACTCTCCCACTAGGGGGGCGTTTTCGGGAGGCGGCACGATGAGGGTGCTGCTGATATGCGAAAAGGGGAGCGGACTGCTGCTCGGCGGCCAGATGGTTGGCCAGGCTGTGGTGGCAAAACGCCTCGATGTGTTGGCAACCGCCATCTACAAGCAGATGACAGTTTTCGAACTGGCCAAACTCGATCTGAGCTACGCGACACTATATGCGCCGGTGTGGGACCCCCTGCTCGTTGCAGCAAACCTGGCGATAAAAAAGGTGTAACCGCTGTGTCAACGAATTACCCATTAGCTGAACCGTGCGTGATTTTCACGGTGGGACATTCAATCCGCAGTCTCGACGAATTTGTCAAACTGCTTCGGCATTACGGCATTAGGCTTCTGGTTGATGTGCGAACGATTCCCCGTTCACGGCACAATCCCCAGTTCAATATCGAGACCCTTGGCCCGTCTCTCCGTAACCGACGCATCGGCTACCGGCATATGAAGGAACTGGGTGGACTTCCCGCAGTTGTCCCGATTCGCCGAATGCCGGCTGGCGCAATGCCTCATTTCGCGGCTTTGCCGATTATATGCAGACGCTGGAATTTGACGGGGCTGTTGAAAGGCTGATCGTATTGGCCGGAGAAAAAACTACCGCCATCATGTGTGCTGAAGCTGTGCCGTGGCGCTGTCATCGCTCTCTGATCGCGGACGCACTGTTGGCGCGTGGCATTGCGGTCAGAGAAATCTTAAGTATCACAAACGTTTAGCCCCATGAACTGACTGCGATGGCCAGGGTAGAGGGAACTGGCATAACGTACCCCGCCCCGGTCGAAAGGAGCAACGTTTGACATATTCAGACGAAGCACCACGTAAGGAGAGAATAGCAGCATTCATCTTTAACAAAGTGACATTGCACCACCAAGGAGACCGTCCATGACCAAAAAAAATTGCTTTCTGGGGTTTTTGTTGGGAACTCTGTCGTCGATAACACTTTTTATTGATCTGGCCGTGGATAAATGACACGCAACGACACTTTTTCGCGCATATTGGTGCAGCCGGGGAACTATTCCATGGTGCTCGCTGTCGCCTGGACAATGGTGATTGTCATTTCCATGCTGGTGGCCATCGCCAGTCAGAAAAGGGAAATGACCTCCATTGCCAAGAATGTGGCTAGAGCCTACATAGACAAAGATCTGCTCTTTCGCAATTGGGTTGCTCTGCATGGTGGCATCTACGTCCCGATCAATGACATGACATCACCGAACCCCAATATTCCGCGTTCAATTGTGCCTGAACGTGACTTGACAACTCCTGGGGGGCAGAACCTTACTTTTGTCAATCCTTCGTACCTGACCCGGCAGCTTTACGATCTTGCTCTGAGAAAAAAACATATCTCCGGACGAATAACGAGTCTCAAACCGCTCAATCCGCACAATCAGCCAGATGCATGGGAGACTGCGGCGTTAGAAGCATTCGAGAGAGGGGAACAGGAATATGCCTCTGTTGACAAGGAAGGAGGACAGCATTCCTTGCGTCTAATGCGACCGCTCTTGACTACCGAGAATTGTCTTCCGTGCCATCGTCAGCAAGGCTACAAAGTGGGGGATATTCGAGGCGGAATCAGCGTCAAGTTGCCGATGGAACTGTTCGAGTCATCGTTACACAAACAGGCCGCCATGGTCTGGTTAGGACACGGCATTATGTGGGCACTTGGTCTCACGGGGATTTATGCCGGTTATCGCGGGCTCAAGCGTCGCACCGATGAACGGGACCGAGCAGAAGAAGAGCTGCAGCGAGTTAATGCACTGCTTGAAAGTCAGGCCACCACCGATTTTCTGACCGGTATCACTAATCGGCGGAAATTCATTGAACTGCTGGAAATGGAAATTCGAGAAGCAAAGCGCTACTCCATGCCGCTGGCGCTTGTCTTCTTCGACATCGACCACTTCAAGAAGGTTAACGATACATTTGGCCACGAAACTGGAGACCGGGTACTCAGCGAACTTGCCGTTGTAGTTAATGCTGCCATAAGGGAGACGGACATCTTCGCTCGTTTTGGCGGCGAAGAGTTCATCATTCTTGTGCACAATAATGACGTGAAAACAGGACGGTCTCTTGCTGAGAAGATCAGACTTGCCATTGAACAACACGACTTCCCCATCGTACATTCCGTAACATGCAGTTTCGGTGTGGCCCAATTCTATCCCGATGACACGGCTCAAACCTTCATGATCAGATCAGACGAAGCAATGTACGCTGCCAAACAGAAAGGCAGGAACCGTGTTGAAACAAGATGTGACTGCCAAACCTGAATCCAGATTTGAGCCTGTTCGACCCTTTGGCATACTATTTCAAGACAACGGAAAGGAGAAGCTATGCAAGAATCATCAACCCAGGCGAAAGATGTGCTACAAAAGACCATCGGCGAGGTTGTCGCTGCCGACTATCGGACCGCAGAAATATTTGAAAGACATGGAATTGATTTCTGCTGTGGCGGTAAGATTCCCATCGTCGAAGCCTGTAAAAGCAAGGGAATCGATCCTGCGGCACTAACAAGCGAACTGGAGTCTCTTCAGCAGGAACCGGTGGACCGGAGTCAGAATTATTCATCCTGGACCCTTTCGTTTCTTGCCGACTATATCGTCAACACCCACCATGTGTATCTCAAGGAAAACGACGAGCAGATCGTTGCTTATGCCCGTAAGATCGCCACGGTGCACGGAGAGCGGCATCCGGAGGTAGTCCAGATAGCTGCCATCTTCGAGAAGGTCGCCACTGATATGGTCGCCCACCTCAAAGAGGAGGAAGAGATTTCCTTTCCTGCACTCAAACGGGCAGAAGCAGCCAAAACAAACGGTAACCATCTGGACGTTAATGACCGGGAGACAATCAGGAACTCTCTGGTCAGGCTCCATCGCGACCATGAAGAAGTTGGTGACGCCATCCATGAAATCCGCCGCCTTGCCAACGGATTCAAGATACCGGATGACGTCTGCAACACCTTCATGCTTACCTATCGAAAACTGGATGAGTTCGAGAACGACCTCCACAAGCATGTTCATCTGGAGAACAACATCCTATTTCTGAAGGCGGCCGAGCTTTGAGTAGGTGACCTGCTGAACTGCCTATTTCAACACCGCAGTAAAAGGGCCTGTCATGAAACCTTTCCTGAAATACGACTGGAACGCCATTGCCGGAATTATTGCGGCAATGGCGGCAATTTTCATGCACATGCTGCACCTGGTTGAGGCAGAAGGCCTGCTGATGATCACGGTGGTCCCCATCGCACTACTGTTCTTCCGCGATTTGCGGCGGGAACGAATGGCTGAACGTATCGGCGAATCTTTGCACCAGACGGAACTATCCGTCACCGGCCGGAAGCCTGGAACATGCCGACGGTACTGGGTGTCGCCTCGATGCTCGGTGTTGCCGAGTGATTGCCTCTTTCGGTCTGTTCTACCTCGTTGAACAGGTCTTCCACCTGAGCCGCGAGATGATCCAGTCGGTGATGTACCTGAAACTGTCGGTGGCGGGATACCTGACCATCTTTCTGACCCGTACCCGTTGCACCTTCTGGTCGATCCCTCCTGCACAGATCCTGTTCGCCGCAGTCTTCGGCACCCAGGCAATCGCGACTCTCATCGCCGTTTACGGGATATTCATGGCACCCACCGGGTGGCAATGGGCGGCCATCGTCTGGGGTTATTCGCTCTGCTGGTTCCTCGTCAACGACCGGATAAAACTCCTTGTCTACCGGGTATTCGATGTCGCCCAGCCCGAGTTGTTAGCTCAGAGGTCCTAACTTCACCGACTACCACTTCACCGGTTCTGGCTCTTTCTTTACCAGCAGGATCGAACAGGGTATTTTGCGGATTATGGCATCGTTATCGCCCCCGAAGAGGGTGTGTTCAAGACGTCCCATCTCATGGGCAAGCAAAACTAGAAGATCGATCTTCTCTTCGTTCACCACATTCACGATTTCGTCGACCGGTTCGCCGTCCCTGATCAGTTCCTTAATGGGGAAACAGCCTCGAGTCTCTTGTTTGATGACCCGGTCCAACTCCTCATTGGCTTCCCGCTGAATGTTTTTGTAATTCTTAATGCCTTCTTCCTTGAATAATATTCCTGGTGTGTTGACCGTCTTGATATCGGCCGGGTTGGAGACCAGGTGCAGAAAATGGAGATCCGCATCGTATTTCCTGGCGAGGGAAACGCCGTAGCGGACGGCATACCGGCAGTACTGGGTCATTCTGCTCACTAAAAGAGTGCGTTTGATGTCTACCATGATATGCCTCCTGATTACACAAGTATATTAGTGAAATTAAACCACAACCATTGGATGAAATTCCCCGCACCCACGCTTTTACGCTACCAATTGTTGCGCACCGGACAAACCAGCATATACTTCAAGTTGGATGGTACTTGTTCTCGGAGCTGATGAACAACCAGAGAGGGTATGATTTTAAATCAAGCTCCAACACCCCCCATTAGCTACGGGAGACTGCTACTACTCAGGCTTTCTGATGATAGGAGAGGGATGCGCACATGGCGATACAGCCTATGACCGGCGCCGCTTGAGCATCGACAGGTTCGAACTCAAGCTGGCCCGTGAGGTGGAACGGCTGCTTTTTCTCAAGGGGTTGCCGGCCCATTCCTGGAACCGCATCGAGGACAGGAACCGCACGGCCGGTGTGCCGAGGGGCGACTATTTCGATTTCATCTCTCTACCCGGCTCCAGCCAGGCCGTCTTCATCGGCGACTGACCGGTCACGGCCTACACGCCTCGGTGATCATGTAGCTCGTCTACGGTTTAATCCACCATGCCGCGCTGGAGGTGTTTTCTCCGTGCAGGCTAGTCGCCCAGGTCAATGATCTCCTGGTCCATTTTGCCGAACGCTCAAAGAGTGTGGACCAGTACTTTTCCACCAAGCTCTTCCTGGGCATCGTCAATCCGAAGACACTGGTGATGGACTACGTCAACGCCGGCCACGTGCCGCCCGTGGTCCAGCGTGGGAATATCGTACTCGACCTTGGCCCCACAGCCCAGCCGCTCAGGTATTTCAGGCAGGCGGACATATCGGGCGACTCATTCCAATTTGTGCAAGGAGATCGGTTGCTCCTCTAAACTGACGGCATCATCGAGGCGGCCAAAGCTGTGGGAGAACGATTTGGCACCGGGCGACTCAATGAACTGCTACGGGAAAAGGGGCTTGGTGCTGCAATGGTGCTCGACCGCATCCTCACCGCCATGCGTGACTTCGGAGTATCCGAACCGCCAGAAGACGATTGCACCGCCCTGGTGATGGATGTGTTGTGAATTGCACGCTAAGGAGCACCATTTTTGCCTGTGCGACCACCCTGATCGTTTCCCACGGCCCTTCTGGCGACTTTCCTTGATGCTGTCTTCATGATGCTCGCCATTGCCGCAATGTATGCAGTTCAAGGGGGTCTAACTCCGGACAGAGAGTGAACGTACATGGACGCCGTCGTCTTCACCCTTGAACCGCTCCCCCCATTCCGCCTCGACCTGACTGTCTGGGTTCTCCGGCGCAGGCCCGACAATCTCCTCGACCTCTGGGATGGCAGAGTGTACCAGCGCGCCCTTTTCCTCCGCGGCAGGGCCGCCTTGGTCGCGGTCCGGCAGGTAGGCACGGTTGCTTCCCCCAGGCTCCACGTGACGCTCTCCGCTCCACGCCCGGTTTCCGATCTGGTTGAGGAGGCAGGGGCGGCCCTGACGCGGATGCTCGGCCTGTGGACAGACCTGACGGGTTTGTACGAGATCTCCGCCCGCGACAGGAAACTGAAGGAACTGGTGGCACGCTTCAAAGGGGTGAAGCCCCCCCTGTTTCCAACCCTCTTCGAGGGGCTTGCCAACGCCGTGGCCTGTCAGCAGCTGACCCTCACCTTCGGCATTCAGTTCCTGAACCGTCTGGTTCGCACCTTCGGACCGCCGTTCTCCGCGGACGAGGACGCCCCGCACGCCTTCCCCCGCCCGGAGACTGTCAAGGACCTCGATCCGGAAGCGTTTCGCGCGCTCGGGTTCAGTCGACAGAAGGGGCGGACCCTGGTTGACCTAGCGCGTAGCATTGCAGTTGGGGAACTCGACCCGGAGGAACTAGAGGCGCTCGAGGACGATGCGGCAGTCCGTAGGCTCTGCTCCCTGCGCGGCATCGGACGCTGGTCGGCCGAGTATCTTCTCCTGCGCACCCTGGGACGGATGAATGTCTTTCCGGGAGACGACGTGGGGGGGAGGAAGAACCTGGAACGCTGGCTCCAGCTGCCGGAACCGCTCGACTACCGGGGGGTGGAGGATCTCATGGCCGGATGGGGCGGGTACGGCGGACTGATCTACTTCCACCTTCTTCTCGACCGGCTTTCGGAAGCCGGACATCTCTCCTGAAGCGTAAGCCTTTTCGACAAGTGCGCATCTCGCGGGCTTGTCATCCACCTCATCTTTGCTACCATTGAACGGGGATATCAAAAAATCAAAAAGGAGGAAGAAAAAATGTGGAAAAAGGCAATCAAGATGGCATTCTTCCTGACTTCGCTGACTTTGATCACGGCTTCGCCTTCGTTTGCAAAAGGAAAGCTGAAATTCAGCACGGAGTCGCCGAAGGCGGTTGAACTGAGGGAGACCCTCCGCGACCTCTGGGTAGGGCATATCTTCTGGGTCCGGAACGTCGCCTTGACCACTAAACTGGGGGATGCGGAAGCAGCCAAGGTCGCCGAAGAGAACGTGGTCAAGAACGCCCATGAGATCGCGGATGCGGTCATACCGTTCTACGGAAAGGAAGCCGCGAACAGACTGTTCGGCCTTCTTGCCGGGCACTACGGAGCTATCAAGGAGTACATGACCGCGTCCTATGCCGAGAACAAGGAAGGAAAGGATGTGGCGTTCGACAAGCTGAAGAAAAACGCCGAGGAGATTGCGGCCTTCCTCAGCTCAGCCAACCCCAACTGGCCGAAAGAGAAGCTGGCAT
>JAJZQA010000110.1 GCA_021810985.1 Deltaproteobacteria bacterium | reverse complement strand
CATCGACCCCTCCTGTTCCCTCGGCATTATCGACCAGGAGACAGCGGAGCGTCTCAAGGAGGCAGGTGCGGTAACCTATCATCATAATCTGGAAACATCACGCTCATTTTTCCCGTCCATTTGCACCACCCATGAGTACGAAGCCGACGTCCAGACCATCCGTAACGCACGACAGGCGGGATTGAAAGTCTGTTGCGGAGGGATTTTCGGTATGGGCGAATCCATGGCGCAACGGGTGGAGCTTGCCCTGACCCTGCGGGAGCTTGAGGTGGACTCGGTGCCGATCAATTTTCTCAATCCGATTCCCGGAACCCGGCTGGCGGATGCAAATTTTCTGACCCCCCTTGAGTGTCTTCATATCATTGCGCTGTATCGCCTGATCTTGCCTGCCAAAAGAATTGCCGTCTGTGGCGGCCGCGAAAAAAATCTGCGTGATCTCCAATCCTGGATGTTCCTGGCCGGGGCAAACGGCACCATGATCGGCAACTACCTGACGACAACCGGACGTGATGAGCAGCAGGACCTTCAAATGCTCAAAGATTTGGGGCTTGCCATCGTTCAGCAAGGATGTGGAAAATGATCGTGACGTCCACTTTGACAAAGGGGATTTTTATCAGCGGCACTGACACCGGAGTCGGTAAGACGATCGTGGCGGCTGCCATTGCCCTTTCTCTCCGGAAGGCAGGACTTCGGGTTGCGGTCTTGAAACCGGTCACCAGCGGTGCGGTTCTTATCGATGGCAGACTTGTTTCCGAAGATGCGGAACTTCTCCGCTGGGCATCAGGGTGTACCGCTCCGGACAGGGATATCGCTCCCTATCTCTTGCGTGAACCGCTCGCACCTTCAGAGGCTGCCGCCCGTGAGGGGGTCGTCATTGACTTGCTTCTGGTACGCGAGGCCTTCGAACGTCTTTCCGCCACTCATGATTTTGTGATTGTTGAGGGAGCCGGCGGCCTTCTCGTCCCCCTGGCAGAGAACCTCCTTGTGGCAGACCTGGTTGAAAATCTTTCACTTCCGTTGTTGATCGTTGCACGCCCTAACCTGGGTACCGTAAACCATACCCTTATGACCTGCGAATGTGCCAGGTCACGGGGGATCGAGGTCCTGGGGGTCGTCATCAACGGACAACCCTCGCAACCGGACCTGGCCGAGGAATACGCGGCGCGGGTGATCTCTGAATACGCATCGGTACCGGTTCTGGCGGTTCTGCCCCGCTGCGGCGAGGTCAATGAAAAGGTAATTGTCGAGTCACTGGCGAAATGTATTGAAAAGCAGCCTCTCGCACTACTGCTTCCCCTGGAGGTACCTCATGAAAAACCCTGACACCCAAACCTTGCGTGCTTACGACAAGTCTTATGTCTGGCACCCCTTCACCCAGATGCGTGATTGGGAGGCGGAAGAGCCGATCGTTATTGAGCGGGGGGAAGGTTCCTATCTGATTGATACGGAAGGCAACCGTTACCTTGATGGAGTCGCCTCGATCTGGACGAACGTTCATGGCCATTGTCGTGCGGAAATCAACGATGCCCTCAAGAAACAGATCGACCGGCTGGAGCATTCAACCCTGCTGGGACTGGCCAATGACCAATCGGCTCTTCTGGCAAAAAGACTCATCGAGGTTGCCCCTGCCGGGCTGAAGAAGGTTTTTTATTCCGACAATGGTTCCACGGCAGTGGAAATTGCCATCAAGATGGCCTTTCAATACCAGCGCCTGCGAGGTGAGCGTTTCGCGGCAAAAACCAAATTCATTTCTTTTCGCAACGCCTACCACGGAGACACGATCGGTGCGGTGAGCGTGGGCGGTATCGACCTGTTTCACGGTGTCTTCCGGCCGCTCCTTTTTCCGACAATTCTTGCCCCCTCCCCTTACTGTTACCGCTGCGAGTCGGGTGGAACCGGAGATGAGACTTGTGACCGTTTCTGTCTCAAGGAACTGGAAAACCTGATGAAAGCACATGCCGCGGAAACCGCCGGACTTATAATTGAACCGCTGATGCAGTGTGCGGGGGGCATGGTGGCTCAACCGCCAGGTTTTGTCAAAAAAGTGCGCGAGCTGTGTGATCGCTACGATATCTTGATGATTGCCGATGAAGTTGCCGTCGGGTTTGGCAGAACAGGCGCCCTGTTCGCCTGTGAAGGTGAAGGTGTTACCCCGGATCTCATGGCTTTATCGAAAGGACTGACTGCCGGCTATCTCCCGCTTGCCGCCACCCTTGCCACCCAGGAGATTTTTGATGCTTTCCTTGGTGACTACAGTGAGCTGAAGACATTTTTCCATGGACACACTTTCACCGGAAACCCGATTGCCTGTGCCGCCGCTCTGGCAAGTCTGGAGCTCTTTGCACAGGACCGGTTGCTGGAAAACCTGCCGGAGAAAATTGAATATCTTGAGGAACGTTTTCAGGAAGTAAGGAATCTGCCGCACGTGGGAGATACCCGGCAGGTGGGGATGATCGGCGGTATTGAGCTTGTTCTTGACAAGGAATTGAAGACCCCCTATCCCTGGGAGCAGCGATTCGGCATCAGGGTTTGCAATGAAGCGCGAAAACGCGGAATCTTCCTGCGCCCCCTCGGTAATGTGATTGTGGTCTTCCCTCCCCTATCCATTACCATGGAAGAGCTTGAGTGTCTGATGGATGGAATCGTCGAGGCGATCCGGGCAGTAACCGGAGATTAAAAAGACGCGGTAGGTTTGGTTCAGTTATCACTTTGGCAAATAAGCATCACAAGCCTTATGTAGGGGCACGGCGCGCCGTGCCCGATTGGGTGAGGTAAGCCTAGCCTAGTCCCTGCCATTGAATTGTTTAATTCAGCTGCTGACAAGTACCGGCTGCCCGCCGAATCCGTGACCAGTATCAGCGGTCCGATCGCTCAGTCTGGTCGAATTGTGCCGGACTAACACCTCCAGGTCAGTTAAGGAAAGCGGGGGACTGAAATAATTCCCCTGCTGTTTTTCACAGCCTTTCTCCAATAAAAGCTCCATTTGTTCTTTCGTCTCCACTCCTTCCGCGATGATATCGAGCTTCAGGCTCTTGGCCAAGGCAATGATTGCCGTGGTGATGGAGGCGCAGTCAGGGTCGATAAGAATATCTTTGACGAAACATTTATCGATTTTCAGAATGTCCAGCGGAAATTTCCTCAAATATCCGAGAGATGAGTAGCCCGTTCCGAAGTCATCCAGTGCCAGCCGAATGCCCATGTCCTTTATGTTGTTCAAGGCCGAAACAACGTAGCCGTCTTTATCAATCAAAACACCTTCAGTAATCTCAAGCTTGAGCCAGCGGGGATCGATTTCGCTGCTTTGCAACGCCCTGCCAACGGTTTCCACCAGAGTTCTCTTTTTGAAGTTGCGCCCGGAAATATTGACCGTCACCATCCAGCTATGATCGGAGCGGTCCTGCCATTCCTTGATCTGCTTGCACACAGTGAAGAGCACCCATTCGTCGACTTCAGTTATCAGGCCTGTTTCTTCGGCCATCGGCACAAAACTGGCGGCTGACAAAATCCCCCGTTCTGGATGTCGCCATCTGACAACCGCTTCTATACCGGTAATTTCGAAAGAAGGAACATGGATGATCGGCTGATAACAGACAAACAGCTCATTTCGCTTGATCGCATTCCTGAGTTGGCCTTCCAGGATAAGGTGATCTTTGGCGGTGGTGTCCAGTGAGCGCGAATAAAACTGAAAATTGTTTCTGCCCAGCTCCTTTGCGTGATACATGGCAATGTCGGCGAATTTGATCAAGTCTTCGAGGTTCTCACCATCAACCGGGTATAAACTGATGCCAATGCTGGGAGTGACGATGATCTCTGAACCGTCTATGATGTAGGGCATGGTCAGTGAATCCTGTATCCGTTGCGCCACTTTTGCCGCGTCAAAATGATCCCGGACATTTTTCAACAGGACAATAAATTCGTCCCCTGCGAAACGGGCGACCTCGGCGTCAATGTCAGTCACGCGCTCTCTGGCGATGTAATCATATTTCCGGATACCTGCGTCCAATCTGCTCGCTACGTCCTTCAGCACCTTGTCTCCGACGGCATGTCCCAGTGTATCGTTGATCAGCTTGAACCTGTCCAGGTCGACAAAGAGTATCCCGATCTGTGTTTTTGTCCTGGTGGCAAAGGCAACGGCGTGACTGAAGTAGTCGTGGAAAAGAATTCGATTTGGCAGTCCGGTAAGTGTATCGTAATACGCCAGGAGTCGAATTTTTTCTTCGACCTCTTTGCGTTCGGTGATGTCTTGGATAAATCCTGCCGCCCAGGTAGCTTTGTGTTTTTCATCCCGATTGATGCGTGCCTTCGTCAAGATAGTCCGTGTGCGGCCATTTTTCGTCAGTATGCGACATTCGATGCTGAAATCGTTCTCTTCAAAAAATGCTTTTTCCATCCGAGCGGCCACGGCTTCTTTTTCTTCGGGATGAACGGCATTCAAGAATACATCATGCGAGATAACGCCATCACCCGGTTCCATGCCGAAAATGGTATAGACCTCCTGGGACCAGTAATCGTTACCGGAGTCCAGGTCCATTTCCCAACTGCCAAGATTCGCAATTTTCAGTGCATCTACCAGGCGCGTTTCGCTTTGCTTGAGTTTCTCGAGAGTCCTGTTTGAGCGATAGATATACTGAATCCGGTAGCCAATCAGAGGAATGTTGAGAGGCTTGGTAATGAAGTCGGTTGCCCCTGCGGCGTATGATTTCCTCACAGCGTCGATATCATCCAAACCGGTCATCATGACGATGGGAACGGTATGCCCTGATTCCGTGGCACGAATCTCCCGACAGAGGCGAAATCCATCACGACCGGGCATCACTACATCAAGTATGATGATATCCGGATTCATTCTGCTGAAGGTGGAAAGCACTTCGCGGCCATCAGCCACTTCCGCAACCCTGAAGCCTTCTGCTTCCAGGGCGTCCTTTACCAGAACCCGGATGAAGTGGTCATCGTCGGCAACAAGTACCAAGGGAGTGTAATTCATTGGACTGAATTTCAAATCTAACCCTCCGGGTTGAGAATCCTCTGCAATGTTTGCTTATATAATACTCGACTCCGGAAACTTTGGAAGTGGGCTGGTAATGAATGTTCAGTCGCGCTGCGTCAATTCGGACTTCCAGCGAGACAAGAACAAAAAAATTGCCAATCAACGTATCTACCCTGCAATGGAACAAGAATTATCTCGGGAAGTTTCGTTGGTAACATCGTCGAGGACATCCCGTACTTTCCAGAGAAACTCTTGAGGTGAGAAGGGCTTGGAAACCAGATGGCAGAATTCGGGGATTCCCTTCTGTTCCACGATTGCCGCGGTATAGCCGCTCACAAAAACAGTCTTTATCCCCTCATGTGTTTTGCTGATAATATCGTAGACTTCCTTGCCGTTCTTTTTCGGCATTATGACATCAAGGATCAACAAGTCGATCGAATCCTCATATTCGAGGAATTGTTCGAGAGCATGATCACCATCAACGGCGACAATAACCTGGTAACCGTTTTTCTCCAGTAGTGTACTCATGACCTGGCGAACTTCCGGCTCATCCTCGACGAGCAGGACAACCTCGGAGCCTCGGGGGGGGACACGTTCGCTTCGACACTCGGAATCCAGATCTTCAGCAGAGTCTACCAGCGGAAGATAGATTCGGAACGTCGTCCCTTCGTTCTCTTCGCTATAAACGGTAATGAAGCCTTCATGCTGATGAATTATCCCGTACGCCGTTGATAGCCCTAAGCCTGTTCCTTTGCCAACTTCCTTGGTAGTGAAAAAAGGTTCAAAGATGCGCAACCGGGTCGATTCGTCCATTCCCATACCGGTATCAGAAAATGAAATGAGGGCATATCTTCCTGTTTCACCCTGCCGGTTCAATTCCACGTACAAGTTATCGATCTGCGTGAACGCGGTAGTAATGGTGAGAAATCCACCGTCTGGCATTGCGTCACGGGCATTGGTAGCAAGATTCATAAAAACCTGTTCCATGTGTCCAGTGACAGCCATGACCGGAAGCGGTGTGTCGTACAAGTTCAAATGAAGTTCGATATCTTCTCCAATAAGTCGCTTGAGGATCTTGCCGATCTTTCTGATTGTTCCATTGATATCCAGTTGCTTGGGATGGATGGTCTGCTTTCGGCTGAATGCCAGTAAATCACGAGTCAAATTGGAGGCCTTGTCCGCAAGCGCCAAAACTTGAAGTGCGTAATGGCGAGACTTCTCACTTTGGACCGTCTCCATCAGGAGATGTTCAAAGCCGATTATCGCGGTCAGGATGTTATTGAAATCATGGGCGATACCTCCCGCCAGTTGCCCGATGGCCTCCATCTTCTGTGCCTGGAGATATTTTTCCTCAAGCTTTTTTCGATCTGAAATGTTTCGGTCTATGCCGCGATAGCCGGAGAAATTGCCTTGCTCATCGAAGATCGGCACACCACTGGTTTCAATTGTCACAATACTGCCGAGCTTGTTAATATATATCGTTTCGACAGCGGTGAAGGGCTCTCGTGCAACTTTCAGTTGCGTGAATTTTTGTGCTAGTCTCAGCGCATCTTGCGGATGCATCAAATCGAAGGGTGTTTTTCCGATGATCTCCTCCGGTTCGTACCCGAGCAGTTCCTGAATCTTCGGGCTGGAATAGACATAGACGGAGTCTTTGTCAGTTTCCCATATCCAATCTGTCGTCGTTTCCACCAATGATCTGAAGCGAAGCTCACTTTCCTGGAGTGCCACATCGGCTTTCTTTCGATCTGTTATATCAAATGCCGTACCGATGAATTTTGTAGTTTTTCCCGCCTCATCCCGCAAGGTTTTACCTTGCGCATGCAAAATTCTTTCGGAGCCGTCCGCCCTGATGATACGATATTCTACTTCATACGGTTTGCCCTGCTCCAGGGTCTCCGTGAGCTTCTCCTTTACGTGATTTCTGTCTTCAGGATGAATGTAGTCAAATACCGAATCTGACGCCCTACCGTTTTTCCGGGGAGGGAGACCAAGGATTCGGAAAAATTCATCAGAGCGATATTCTTCGTCAGTCTCAAGATCATATTCCCAGCTTCCTAACGAGGCAATCGACTGGGCTTCGGCTAGATTTCTTTCGCTTTGGTACAGTGCCGCTTCCATCAACTTTTGGTCGGCAGCAGCTTTTAAAGATACAATGCCATAGGCTATATCGCCGGCAAGCTGGACCATGAGGGCCATTTCCTCTTCATCAAAAGCATCTGTCTCGGAAGCTCCCACGGTGAGGGAACCAAACACTTTGTTGGAATGCAGTAACGGTAACGACAAAACTGACACATATCCGCATACTCTGGCCTCTTCCCTCCAGGGGAGGATGCGGATATCATTCTGAACGTCCCTGACGAGACATGGCAGTCCTTCGCGGATGGCAGTCCCGGTTGGTCCCCTTCCCCGCTCGTTTTCTTTCCAACAGATGTCGGTCATACTAGACGATGTGGGATCAAAACCGACATACGCAGCGGGAACGATACTCTTTTCTTCGTCGTTCCCGGTAATTCCAACCCAGGCAAAGCGGTAGAAACCGTCCTCGACAATGATCTTGCAGATATTTTCAAATAGCTCCTTTTCACTTTGCGCATGTGTCAGTACTTCGTTGCAGGTCAAGAGCATTTTGAGAGTGCGGTTATGTCTTTTCTGGGTATTTTCGGAGAATTTCCGTTCTGAAATGTCCCGCGCCACGGCAATCATCCGTGGGAGGCCATTGAGTGCGATTTTTTGCAGTTTTATGTCGAACCAAACAATCTGTCCGTCAAGTAGCCTGGTTTTCCACTCGAAAGTGTTACTGTCCCCTTGCCGGGCATTTTGAAACCATTCCAGCGGGTCTTTCAGTTTGAGGTTCCGCAAATCATAATTTATCCCGGAAACACCTGGAGGGATTTTCCCGTTAACGCTCCCGAAGATTTCGAGAGCTTTTTTGTTCATATCGAGAATAGTTCCTTGTTCAAGCTCATAAATGAAGACCGCGTCATCGATAGTTTCCAGAACCGAACGGCAGTGACTGCATGAGCGTTTGACAAAAAAGCGAATTGCCAGGTAAAGAAACAGTGTAGTGACTG
>JAJZQA010000109.1 GCA_021810985.1 Deltaproteobacteria bacterium | reverse complement strand
CAAGCTTCAGCCCATAAATGAACTTACTGTACGAGAGTCCGTTGAGACGGGAAGCCGCATTGATACGTGCAATCCAGAGAGCTCTAAAATCTCTCTTTTTGACTTTACGGTCACTATACGCATACTTCAGTGCGCGGTCTACAGCTTCGGTTGCACTCCTGAAGAGTTTACTGCGTGCACCACGGTAACCTTTCGCCAGTTTCAAGACTTTGTTACGGCGTTGTCTCGCTTTAAATCCTCGTTTTACCCTTGGCATACATTACTCCTTTTACTTGTATTTGCCGGATCCGCAAGGGGAGACGTTTCCTCGCGGTTCACGGACAGCGTGTGAGGAACTGACACGAAGGCCAGCGCCTCAAATCACATATAGGGAATCAGCTTTGCGATATTCTTGGCATCAACAGCGGCAACCAAAGCACCTTGACGAAGGTTTCTCTTCCGCTTCCGGCTCATGGAAGTCAAAATATGACTAGTGAAACCGCACGCCCGCTTGATTTTTCCGGAACCGGTCTTTTTGAAGCGCTTTGCTGCCCCACGGTTTGTTTTTATCTTCGGCATCGTATTCTCCTTTATATCTATCTAAGAAATATCACGCTCGGTTATTTTTTGGGAGAGATAATTATAAACATGCTACGCCCCTCCATCTTGGGTCGCACCTCAATCGTTGCAACATCTTCCAATTCCGCTACAAAACGATCGAGTGCTTTCTGGCCAAACTCCATGTGGGTAATTTCGCGTCCACGGAAAACCACCGAAATCTTGGCCTTGTTCCCCTCTTCGATAAAACGTCGAGCATGCTTGATTTTAAATTGAAGATCGTGCTCGTCCGTCTTGGGCCTGAGCTTGATTTCCTTTAATTGGATCTGTACCTGTTTCTTTTTAGCTTCCTGCAGCTTCTTGCTCTGCTGGTACTTATATTTACCATAATCCATGATCCGGCAGACAGGAGGAACAGCGGTCGGCGATACTTCCACAAGATCCAGATGTTGACTTTCCGCTAAGGCAAGGGCATCCCTGAGCGGTAGAATGCCGAGCTGCTCACTTTCAGCACCGACAACCCTAACCTCCCGCGCCCGAATAGCCTGATTGATGTTTACTGTGGGTTTCGCTATGGCGACACCTCCTATTTGAAGCTTTTCACTTCTTGCTCAAGAAAATTAACAAGTTCCGCCACGCTCATGGCAGGCAGATTATTACCGTCGCGATAGCGCGGTGTAACTGTTTCCGTCTCAACCTCTTTGTCGCCAATGACGAACATATAGGGAACTTTTTGCTGCTCCTCTTCGCGGATCTTGAATCCCAATTTCTCGTTACGGAAATCATGCTGAACGCGAATCCCCGCTTCACGCAACTGGGCGTAGACCTTACGTGCATAGGGGACCTGATTGTCGGTTACCGTCAGCAACACACCCTGGACCGGAGACAGCCACAAGGGGAAATTGCCTGCGTAGTGCTCGATCAGAACTCCAATGAAGCGCTCGATCGCGCCAAGGATCACCCGGTGAACCATAACCGGCCTTTTCCGCTCACCATCAGCTGCTATGTAGGTGAGATCAAAGCGCTCAGGGAGCGTAAAATCGCACTGGATTGTAGCACATTGCCACCTTCTGTCAAGAGCATCACGAAGCTTGATATCGATTTTCGGCCCATAAAAAGCACCATCGCCTTCATTTACCTCGAAGGGACGGCCGGAGTCCTCGAGTGCGGCCTGAAGTGCCTTGGTGGCCCGCTCCCAGTCTTCGTCGGTTCCGATCGACTTATCCGGACGAGTGGAGATCTCCATTTCATAATCGAAACCGAAGATCGCCATGACGTCACTGACAAAAGAAAGCACGCCCTTGATCTCGGCATCAAGCTGTTCCGGAGTACAGAGAATATGCGCGTCATCCTGGGTAAAACCGCGAACCCTGAGCAGGCCATGGAGAACGCCGGCCCGCTCGTGACGGTGCACCGTTCCCAGCTCGAAGTAGCGCAGCGGAAGATCGCGGTAACTGCGCAGCTGAGACTTATAAATCATCATATGGGAGAGGCAGTTCATCGGCTTGATGCCGTAACTCTGGCCATCAACTTCGGTGAAGTACATGTTCTCCCGGTAGTTTTCATAATGTCCGGAACGTTGCCACAGCTCTTTCTTGAGAATCTGCGGTCCCAGGACGATATCATAGTCGCGCTTCAGGTGCTGACGTCGCTCGAAATCCTCAAGGATGGTCCGGAGCATCGCACCCTTGGGGTGCCAGATGACCAGGCCGGCCCCAACCTCGTCGGCAAAGGAAAAAAGATCAAGCTCCTTGCCGATTTTCCGATGATCACGGCGCCGTGCCTCTTCCAGGCGGGCAAGATATTCGTCAAGCGCCTTCTTGTCAACAAAGGCGGTGCCGTAAATGCGCTGGAGCATTTTGCGGCTCTCATCACCGCGCCAATAAGCACCGGCAATAGAGGTAAGCTTGAAAGCCTTACAGAACGACGTGGACGGCAGATGCGGTCCGCGGCAGAGATCGATAAAACCCCCCTGACGGTACAAAGAGACCGTCGCGGCATCCAGGTCTTCGATAAGCTCGACCTTGTACCCTTCACCCATATCCTTGAAAAGCTGAATCGCCGCATCCTTGGTGAGCACTTCACGGGTAACAGGCAGCCCTGCCTTCGCAAGCTCCCGCATCTTCGCTTCAATTTTTTCAAGATCATCCGGACTGAAAGGAGTCTCCACATCAAAGTCGTAGTAGAATCCATTCTCAATGGAAGGACCGATGGTTACCTTTGCTTCCGGAAAGAGGGATTTTACCGCCTGGGCCATGAGGTGCGAGGTGGAATGACGAATGATGTCCAGAGCCTCGGCACTCTTTTCGGTGATAATTTCCACATGATCACCATCGTGCAGTACCGTTGCAAGATCAACCGCTGCGCCGTTCACCTTGCCGGCGATGGCGTTCCGAGCCAGACCCGCACCAATTGCACGGGCCAGGTCCAGCACCGTGGCTCCTTCTTCAAGAGACCTGTTCGAGCCGTCCGGAAGCGCAACCCCTATCTCTTTCATGTAAGGCCCCTTAATAGAAAGAGGCATCAAACGTCGATGCCCCTGTCATTTAATAATCCGTGATGAATGGTAGGCGCGGGCGGTTTCGAACCGCCGACCCCTAGCGTGTCGAGCTAGTGCTCTACCCCTGAGCTACGCGCCTTCATCTAAAGCAGAGTTTATTTAACAGGTACGTCCATTATTGTCAAGAAATTTATTCACTTCCGGAAACTCCGGAACAAAATTTAACCCAAAATTCCGCGGATTGCCTTTTCAACATCAGCAACCGTAATCAGCGCGAGACAGCGAGCACCAATGCGGCATCTGGGCGTAGAGCCGAAACGGGTGCAGGGCGAACAGTCGAGTTGCTTGTTCAGCACAAGATGTCGCGCGTCGCGGGGAGCCCACTTTTTTTCGATTCCCGGACCAAACAGGGAAATTGTGGGAACCTTGAGTTCCGCGGCAATATGCAACAACCCGGAATCACCGGTTACCAGGAGACGGGAATGTGCCAGAATTGCCGCGGTCTCCGCCAGAGACGTTTTCCCGGCAAAATTAAAACCGGCGCCACCGGATAAAATGTCATTTCCAGCAGTCTCGTCACCCCGTCCCCCCACAACCACCACCGGAAAACCGAGATCGTTAATTTTTCGGGCAAGGTCCTGAAACTTTTTCGTGCCCCAGCGTCGTTCAGGAATGCTGGCCCCGGGGAAGAGTACAATATAGGATTTCCCCGTCAGGACTGCAAGTTTTTTCTCCACATTCGCGGCAACCTGAGGGGGAATCTCAAGCGAGAGTTCAGGCTGATCCGGCGGTAGAATGCCGAGCGGGTTCAAGAGTGCCAGGAAGCTTTCGCCTTCGTATGTATCGTGTGAATACTCTATTGCATGAGTAAAGAGCTTCTTCCGGCTATTGGTGGCAAACCCGATCAGGAGTGGTGCACCTGTCAGACGGGCAACCACCGCGGAAAGGCGGTGCCACTGCTCCGTATCAATGACCACATCGAATCCACCGCGTACGACGGCAAGGAGATCGGAAATATGGTCGTAGAGAAGGATTCGCGTGACTGCGCCGCAGAAGAAAAAGATCGCGGCATTCCGTCTTTCAGCCAGGACGGTAATCGTGCAGGCTGGATACTTCGCCTTAACCAGACGTATGGCGTGAAGCAAAAGAACGGCGTCACCAATACCGCCGGGGCGTATGAAGAGAATAGTGCGCGGCGCATGCCCGACGACGGGCAGCGGTTTCCTGAGAAAGAAAACGGCGGCATTCCCGAGATACCGGTCAAGTACTTTGAGGAGGCGAACTTTCAACATACTCCCCTCTCCTTCGTGCAGCGCAGCAGGGGCAACGTACCCGTTGCCATCAGTCGATTACCGTGCAAGCACATATCTCCCAAGCCCAAAAGGCGCATCTTTGCCACAGTTGAGATATTCACCAAGCAGCAAGGCCGGGTGAAAATCAGTCAGGTCACCGGAAAGCACTCCTGTTCCGACAATTCCGAACTGGCGCCCCTTTTGCCACTTTTCCCAGTAAAAACAGTTCTCGACAACTTCGATTGCTTCGCTTTGGACCGAGAGCCGCTTGAAATCCAGTTCCATCATACCGCCATAATAATAAGCCAGGGAAGAGAGCCTTCGCATAAGAGTGCGGATAAAGGGCGAAAAGGAAAAGTTTCGCAGAAAACCCCCGTCACGAGCTATACGCAAATGCGATTCGAAGCGCAGGAGGATCCGTTGCGGGTTAAGGGTGTTCAGCGCCGCAAGATCATCGAAGGAAATGGTGGTGAGCAGATCTCTCTTGAACGGACCTGCCGCAGCAGCAAGTTCGGTTCTGAAACCGGAACAACCTGCCGATTCCAATTTGACAAGAGAAAACGGCCAGGACGCCGCAGAAGAGTCATGCCGAAAAAGGTGCTGAAGCGCCTCCCAGTACACTGACAGATGGTGATTGGCAGTTCCGAAAAGAACCAGGCCGAGCTCAACGCAGGAACCTTTCGCACACGGAACCGGCAGAACCGGCGGCTGGAACACAAAAGGCAGCGAAGGTTTCTGGTGGCGTCTCAAGGCAGCCGGATCAGAGGTCAGCTCCCGGGCAAAAGTTGCGTGATAGGGACATTCCTGAGCAGAGCGACAAGACTCGCAACGGCCGCCTGCCACGCAGGCGGCCTTGCGGAACGATTGAGCAAAATCGCTTTTCAGGGAAAAAAGGCTATAGGGATCTTCAATCTCCGCATCAGCGCGAAGAGTAACAATCAGTTTGGCAAAAAGAAGATCCATAGTTCCCATAGTCAGTCATGAAACGTAGCCAGACTGCACGCTCGGATAATACCGTATTCCGAAAGGGCACAATCCAGTCAGAGGAAGTCCGGTAGATCGCTATTTTTTCAGGAAACCGAAAATCCCCTGAAGGTTCACATCTTTATTCAATTCCGCCAGGGTTTTCGTCAACGGCACCCCCTTGGGACAGACCCGCACACAGTTTTGAGCATTACCGCATTCCGCGATACCACCCTCCTCCATGAGAACTTCAAGCCGCTCGGTGCGGTTCATTGCACCGGTGGGATGCAGATTGAAAAGACGAACCTGGGCGATGGGTGCCGGACCGAGGAAAGTTGACCGGGTATTGAACTGGGGACAGGCTTCCATACAGCAACCGCAGGTCATGCATTTGGCCAGTTGATACCCCTCATCCTGATCCTTCGACGGCATTCTCGGCCCTTCTCCCATATCATAGGTGCCGTCAATAGGAATCCAGGCTTTCACCCTCTTCAAGGCATCGAACATTTTCTGACGGTCCACATGAAGATCACGGACAACCGGAAACTTGCTGACCGGTTCCAGGGTGAGCTCCGTTCCAACCTGGTCGATCAGTGCGGAGCAGGCCTGCCGCACGGCACCGTTGATGAGCATCGTGCAAGCGCCGCAGATTTCTTCCAGACAGTTGCACTCCCAGACCACCGGAGTGGTTTTCGTTCCAGAGGCGTTTATCGGATTTTTCTGAATCTCCATCAGGACGGAAATGACATTGTGTCCGGGGGCATAAGGGATGACAAACGTCTCCCAGTAAGGGGCGGAGGCCGGCGTATCCTGTCTTTTAATCTTCAGCGTGATCTGCTTTTCCGCCATGCTAGTTTCCTCCCTTCGGTGATTCGAGATGTTTTTCGACATCATAGACCCGTTGACGAGGCTTGATGTATTGAACATCCACCTCGTCGTAGCTGATTTTCGGACCGTCAGGAGTATACTCGGCAATCGTCGTCTTCAGAAACTTCTCGTCATTCCGGCCGGGAAACTCCGGTTTGTAATGGGCTCCGCGCGATTCATCCCGGAGCAGGGCGCCAACCGTAATAACCCGTGCCAGATCAAGCATGTGACGAAGCTGCCGGGCAAATTGGGCGGCCTGGTTTGCCGACCCACGGGCGGTATCAAGCATCCCGAGGGATTTCCAGCGATCCTGCATTTCCTGGAGCTTCTGGTCGGTGGCCCGCAGCCGGTCGTTATAGCGTACCACGGTTACATTAGCCGTCATCAATTCACCCAGTTCCTGGGCCATGCGGTAGGGATTTTCCGGACCGGACATTTGGTAGATGGCGGCAAAACCTTCTTCCTGACGCTGCTTCTCACGCTCGAAACAGTCACTGCCCAGATCCGCCGCGGATTTCTGGCGGCCGCTTGCGAACGCTACCGCCGCCGGTCCGGCCACCATGCCGGAATAGATACAGGACAGGAGAGCATTGGCGCCAAGCCGGTTTGCCCCGTGGTACTGGTAGTCACACTCACCAACGGCGAAAAGACCGGGGATATTGGTCATCTGACTGAAATCGACCCACATTCCGCCCATGGAATAGTGAACTCCGGGGAAGACCCGCATCGGTTTTTTGCGGGGGTCCTCACCGGCGAATTTCTCGTAGATTTCGAGAATCCCGCCCAGCTTACGGTCGAGGAAGTCGGTAGGGAGGTGGGTAAGATCCAAATAAACCTGGTTTTTACCGTCGATGCCGAGTTTTTCATCGACGCAGACATGGAAGATCTCGCGGGTAGCGATGTCGCGTGGTACGAGGTTGCCATAGGCAGGATACTTTTCTTCGAGAAAATACCAGGGTTTGCCGTCCTTATAGGTCCAGATGCGGCCGCCCTCGCCCCGGGCCGATTCCGACATGAGCCGCAGCTTGTCGATGCCTTGAATCGCGGTTGGATGCACCTGGATGAATTCACCGTTCGCGTAGCGGACGCCCTGAGCATAGAGAGAGGCCGCGGCGGTACCGGTATTGATGGCGGAATTGGTCGATTTGCCGAAGATGACTCCCGGTCCGCCGGTTGCCATGATCACGGCATCACCACGGAAGATATGAACGCCCATAGAACGCATATCAAGAGCGGAAATCCCGCGGCACACCCCGTCGTCGTCAATCACGGCGCCGAGGAATTCCCAGAACTCATGCTTGACAATTTTCCCCTGGACCTCAAAGCGGCGCACCTGTTCATCCAGGGCATAGAGAAGCTGCTGGCCGGTTGTCGCCCCGGAATACGCAGTTCTCCGGTATTTCGCACCGCCAAAAGCACGGAAATCGAGATTCCCCTCCGCGGTACGATTGAACATCACCCCCATGCGATCGAGGAGATTGATGATCGCGGGTGCCGCGTGACACATGTTGCGCACCGGGGTCTGATTGGCCAGGAAGTCACCGCCGTACACGGTATCATCAAAATGTTCATCCGGTGAATCGCCCTCGCGGGTCGGCTGCACACAGCCGTTAATACCGCCCTGGGCGCACACGGAGTGGGACCGGCGCACCGGAACGAGGGAAAAAAGGTCCACCTGGCAGCCTGCCTCGGCAACCTTGATTGCCGACATCAGGCCCGCAAGCCCTCCCCCTACGATAATAATTCTAGTACTCATGCAAAACTCCTCAGCAAAAAATCTTACCCTTCAAACCGAAGGCTGGTACGAATAAGAACATGTGATTCCTGCCGTCTGCAACCATCCAAAAGGAATCAAATGAAATATCTGAGTGCGGCAAGACCGAATACCGCCATCCCTAGCGACACCATCCCGCAAAAAACACTCACGGCAGGCTCGGTCTTG